>JADGPB010000223.1 GCA_017882655.1 Propionibacteriales bacterium | reverse complement strand
CACGAGGACACCGAGATGATGCGTCCGTTCGTCGTTCCGGTGATGCCGATGGACGACGCCATGGGCGTCCGGAGCAAGGGTGGCCACGATCGGTACGCGGCCCGCGGCGAGGTGGTCGAGCACGAGCTGCGGCGACACCTCGGCGACATCGCCGACGAGGCCGAGGTCGATCTCGACGCCATCGAGCACGAGCCCCTTCCGTACCGCCGTGAACGTCAGCGCGTCCTCGCCGGACATCCCGACGGCGACCGGCGCGTGCGCGTTGACGAGGTTGACGATCTCGCGGCCGACCTGTCCGACGAGCACCATCCGTACGACGTCGAGGGCCTCCGGCGTCGTCACCCGCAGACCGCCGCGGAACTCCGAGGCGATGCCGAGCCGGTTGAGCATCGACGAGATCTGCGGCCCGCCGCCATGCACGACGACGACTCTGACCCCCGCCGCGCGCAGCTGGGCGATGTCGGCCGCGAAGGCTTCCTTGAGCTCCGGAGCAACCATCGCGTTGCCGCCGTACTTCACGACGACGGTCGAGCCCTTGTACGTGCTGAGGTCGGTCATGTCGGGTAGTCCGCGTTCTCCGAGACGTAGCCATGCGTGAGGTCGTTCGTCCAGATCGTCGCCTGCTCGGCACCGGCGTGGAGGTCGATGGTGACGTGCACCTCACGGGGACGCAGGTCGACCAGCGACCGGTCCGCGCCGATCGCGCCGCGGGCGCAGACCAACACGCCGTTGAACGACACGTCCAGCTGCTCGGGCTCGAACGCAGCCTTGGTCGTACCGACCGCGGAGACCACGCGACCCCAGTTCGGGTCGTTGCCGGCGATCGCGCACTTGAACAGGTTCGACCGGGCGACGGCCCGGGCGACCTCGAGCGCGTCGTCCTCGGACGCGGCACCCTGTACGTCGATGGCGACCTCGTGCTCCGCGCCCTCGGCGTCGGCGATGAGCTGCCGCGCGAGGTTGGCGCACACGCCGGTCAGGACCTGGGTGAACTCCGTCGGCTCCGGATGGACGCCCGACGCGCCGTTGGCGAGCAGGAGCACGGTGTCGTTGGTCGACATGCAGCCATCGGAGTCGGCACGGTCGAACGTGACGTGCGTGGCTGCCCGCAGCGCGGTGTCGAGTTCAGCCGCGTCGACCTCGGCGTCGGTGGTGATGACGACGAGCATCGTCGCGAGGCCGGGCGCCAGCATGCCGGCGCCCTTGGCCATCCCGCCGATCACGTAGCCGCCTGAACCGGTCGCCTGTGCAGTCTTCGCGTGCGTGTCGGTGGTGATGATCGCGTTCGCGGCGGCCGGACCGCCGGATGCGTCGAGTGCCGCGGCCGCCGCCACGACGCCCGCCTCGAGTCTGTCCATCGGGAGCCGTACGCCGATGATGCCGGTCGAGCAGACGCCCACTTCGGTGAGCAGACAGTCGAGCTGCTCGGCCACGACGACAGCCGTACGAGCGGTGTCGGAGCGTCCGCCCTCCCCCGTACACGCGTTGGCGCCGCCGGAGTTGAGGACGACCGCGGAGAGCTGACCGTCGGAGACCGCGGCGCGCGTCCAGCCCACGGAAGGGGCGAAGACGCGGTTCGAGGTGAACACGGCGGCCGCGTCGTAGCGCGGGCCGAGGCTGCGGACGAGCGCCACGTCGGGCGCACCCGTCGACTTCAGGCCCGCAGCCACGCCGGACGCCTCGAAGCCGGATGCTGCCGTGACGCCGTCGCGCCCGGGTTGGATCGAGGTCACGGTGCGACTCCGTTGTCGGTGAGGCCGAGGGTTTCGGGCAGGCCCAGGGCGAGGTTGAGGCACTGAACGGCCGCGCCGGCGGTGCCCTTGGTGAGGTTGTCGAGCGCGGCGACGGCGACGAGGCGGCCGGTGGTCGTGTCGAGCGCGGTCTGTACGTGGCAGGCGTTCGAGCCGACCACTGACTGGGTTGCCGGCCAGCGGCCTTCGGGGAGGTAGTGGACGAACGGCTCGTCGGCGTAGAAGGCGGTGTACGCGGCCCGTACGGCGTCGTCGTCGACCCCGTCAGCGAGCGGCGCCGTACAGGTCGCCAGGATCCCCCGCGGCATCGGCGCCAGCAGCGGCGTGAAGCTCACCTTGGGCGCTCCGGCACCGCACGCGATGAGGTTCTGGACCATCTCGGGCGTGTGCCGGTGGACGCCGCCGACACCGTACGCAGACATGGAGCCCATGACCTCGGCGCCGAGCAGGTTGACCTTCGCGGCCTTGCCGGCTCCGGAGGTTCCCGACGCCGCCACTACGACGATGTCGTCGGTGATGAGCCCTCCTCTGACGGCCGGCGCGAGTGCGAGCGTGACCGAGGTCGGGTAGCAGCCGGGGATCGCGATCCGCTTGGCGGTACGCAGCACGTCGCGCTGGCCAGGGATCTCGGGCAGTCCGTACGGCCAGGTGCCGGCGTGCGGCGAGCCGTAGAACTTCTCCCACTCGGCCGCCGACGCCAACCGGAAGTCGGCGCCCATGTCGAGCACCAGCACGTCGTCGTCCAGCTGGCCTGCGATCTCAGCCGAGGCACCGTGCGGAAGGGCGAGGATGACCACATCGTGTCCGGCGAGGTTGTCGGCGTTCGTCTCGACGATCGGCCGATCCGCGAGTGCCGGCAGATGGGGCAGGTGGTCGCCCAGCAGCGAGCCCACGCTCGACTTGGCCGTCAGCACCCCGATCTCCACCTCGGGATGCCCAAGGAGGAGTCTCAGCGCCTCGCCACCTGCATAGCCGGTACAGCCGGCGACAGCTACACGTATCGTCACAGGCATGATCATGCATGACTCAGCATGATCATGCAAACCAAATCCGTGGCTAGGCGGCTACACGAAGCCGAAGATCGGACCGAACCCGGCCACGACGACCACCGCCCATGCGCCGTACACCGGGAGGTACCGGGTCTGCCAGCGCTCCAGAGAGACGAACGGGCGCTTGCCGCGCAGGAACCCGATGGTGGCCCAGGCCGTGCCCACGAGGTGTACGAGGAGGAGCAGGTTCAGGCCGAGAGCCGCAAGCTTGTTCGGGCTGGTGCCGAACTCGGCGATCCTGGTCACCATCGCCGCGAGCATCACGGCATCGACGGCGAGCGCGGCCACCACGAGGACCAGCTGCAACGCGTCGAACATCCCGACTCGGGTCAGCGGGTCACGTGCGGAGATCGCGTAGAGCAGCAGGCACTCGACGAGGATGAGGATCGCGTCCATCACGATCAGAAGGTCTCTGTTGACGCTGCTCAGCCCTCCCGTCGTCGCCAGCGCCGCCAGCACCGTGAGGAGCATGACGATCGTCAGTGGCGTGAAGATCTTGGTCAGGACCGGCGCGATGTTCTCGACGACGTTCTTCTTCGCCTCGACGAGCCATGCGGCAACAACGAGCGCTCCCGGGACCGCGAACGGCAGCACCCAGTCCGCCATGGCGGGCTCGATGGGGAGGCCCACCATGCCCAGCACGACGGACGTGAGGCCGAGGAGGACGCCTCCGCCCATCGCGAGCAGCGCGAAGTAGATGGCCAGCTCCCCCGTGAACCGCGCGAAGTCCATGCGACGGGCGTCGGAGCGCCAGCGTCCCGCGACGTAGGCGATCCCGACGACGATCCAGGCGATGACCGGGGCATGCAGGGCTGCGAGGGTTTCGGTGGAGCCGCCCGATGCGTACGGATAGACGTTGAGCACCACGGCCAGGGCGGCGAACGAGATCAGTAGGGCGACGACGACACGGGTGGAGACCCGGCGCCGCCAGACGAAGTAGGCCGCGACGAACGGCATCACGAGCAGGCTCACGTTGCGGGTGAAAGCCCCTTGACCGAGGATCCAGGTACCTCCGGCCTTGAGCGCGGCGCCCGCGCCGACCGCAAGCGCGAGGACGACGGCCAGCTCCCGCCAGGCAGGGCCGGCATCCGCGTCGGTGCCCTGTGGCACGAGGGCCAGCTGCTTCCAGAGTCGCTCGGAGTGCTCCCTGGCGAACTCACGCGAGACCGCGTCGAGGTTGCCGAGGCGGGTGATCGCGATGAGGAACGCCTCGCCGTCGTCGAGCCCCGTGGCCTGCAGGTCCGCGATCTGCCCGCGGAGGTGATCCTCCAGCTCGTCCACATCGGACGGCGAGATCGCCTGGCGTCCATGGACGTACCCGCGCCACCGGTCGATCTGAGCCTCGAGCTGGGCCTGCGCGGTCATGACGCCAGCCCGTCGGCGAGGGCGGGCGGCCGCTGTGCCGTCTGCCAGACCTGCCGCAGGGCGTCGGCGACGACCGACCATTGCTCCTGTCGCTCTCTCATCAGCTCGCGACCCGACCCCGTGAGGCAGTAGTGCTTACGCTTGCGTCCCGCCTCCGACGTGCCCCACGACGACGACACGTACCCGAGCCTCTCGAGCCGGTGCAGCAGTGGGTACAGCATGCCGTCGGTCCACTCCATGCGACCGCCGGACAGCTCTGCGACGCGCTTGAGGATGGCGTAGCCGTAGAGATCTCCTTCGGACAGGATCCCCAGGACCAACGGGGTCGCCGACGCGGCGACCAGGTCTTTGTCGATGCGCACGAGCCCTCCATACATTGAACTGCTAGGTATCATACCTCGCAGCTCAAGGTATCTGTCAGGCAATCCGCTGAACTGCGCCGAACCTTTCTTTCGTCAGCGCGACGGCGGCGTCTCGTACAGCTGCTGCCTCTGCCTCGGTGAGGGTTCGGTCGGTGGCCCTTAGCTTCATCGCGTACGCGAGCGACTTCTTGCCTGCGCCGATCGCGTCGGAGACGTACACGTCGAAGAGCCGTACGTCCTCGAGCAGGTCGCCAGCGCCTTCACGGAGCGCCGCCTCGACGTCGGCGGCCTGTACGGACGCGTCGACGATCAGCGCGACGTCCTCCTTCGCGACCGGCCACGACGACACCGGCGTCACCGAACCGGGGCCCGGCACGAGATCGCACAGCAGGTCGAACGAAAGCTCGGCGGCTGCAGTGCGCGGCGGCAGCCCGTACGCCTGGCACACGGACGGATGCAGCTCGCCCGCATGGCCGACGGTGACGTC
>JADGPB010000007.1 GCA_017882655.1 Propionibacteriales bacterium | reverse complement strand
GGCGCCACCTCGCCAGACCACAGCCCGTGCAGCCACAGCTGCTCGAGTTCGCGATTGGGCGGGCGCTCCGGCCCGCGCAACCGGTCGGCGCCGAGGAGGTCGCTGAGTAGCGGCTCCAGACGCCGGTCGCCGAGTCCGAGGGCCCGCAAGTGGAGAAGGACGAGGGCGAGATCCAGGGCGATGCCCGGGTGCAGGCACAGACGCACCGCCAGCTCCTCCGGACTCTCCGCGACCAAATCGGAGGCAAGCATTGCCAGTGCCGCCGGCAGCCTGGGGTCGCGATTGGCCACCGGCGCCGCGGCACGGAGCAGCATCGAGGCTTCGCAGCGCACCTTGTCACCACCAAGTGGCGGGGCCGCGTCCGGCGTCCCGACGGACCCGGAGCCTTCCGAACGGGACGCCGCCAGCGCTCGACCCACGAGTTGGACCGCGGCATGGAGCAGGCGACCACTCTCTGGGTCGCCTGCTCCCTGGCTATCCCGGACGATGCCGGATGCTGCTGACATCACCGGTCACACGTCAGTGATCGGCCGGTCAGTGCTGGACGGGACCGGGGTTCCCGGCACGGAAGACCTCCGGGCCGGGCCAGCCACAGTTCCAGGTGACGTTCTTGTTGATGATGTGGACCAGCGAGTCGCCCTCCAGCGCCGCCCTGGCGCCGTACTTGCTGAACAACGCGCCTACCGCCTCGAAGTCGATGGCCTTCGTCTCGATGAGGGCGCGCACGACCTCGTCCTGCAACGGAGTCCGCTTGTCTCCTGACATGATTCTTCCTTTCCCCGCGTGCGCCCCACCGTGGTTCGCACAACCTGTAGGAGCCACGGGGCGGTCGATAGATACATCAGAAGCCCGGCTGACTGGCCGATCGGTTGCCGCCCGATCCGAGGCGACAGACCAGGGAGCATGACAGTACGTTGGCTTGGTGCGTCTCGTGATCGCTCGTTGCCAGGTCGACTACGCCGGCAAGCTCACCGCTCATCTGCCGATGGCGCCAAGGCTGCTCGTCGTCAAGGCCGATGGGTCCGTCTCCGTGCATGCGGACGACAAGGCGTACAAGCCCCTCAACTGGATGAGTGCTCCGTGCACCCTGACGGTCCGGGAGGCGCCCGACGATCTCGCCGCGACGACGGCGGACCTGGACGCGTCGCTGCATGAGGTCTGGGAGGTCCGCAACACGTCGGGAGACACGCTCCAGATCGCGATCGCCGAGATCCTCCACGACTCGAGCCACGACCTCGGTGTCGATCCCGGGCTGCAGAAGGACGGCGTCGAGAAGCATCTGCAGGCTCTGCTGGCGGAGAACCCGTCAGCTCTGGGTGAGGGCTGGACGCTCGTACAGCGCGAGTTCTATACGCCGATCGGTCCAGTCGACCTGGTGTGTCGCGACGCGAATGGCCACTACGTGGCGATCGAGGTGAAACGGCGCGGCGACATCGACGGGGTCGAGCAACTGACGCGCTACCTGGCGCTGATGCGGCGCGAGCAGCGGTTCGCGACGCTCACTGGGGTGCTGGCCGCGCAACAGGTCAAGCCTCAGGCACGGGTGCTCGCTGTGGACCGCGGGATCAGCGTCATCACGGTCGACTACGACGCCCTCCGCGGCCTCGACACCACCAGCGAGGACCGGCTGTTCTAGCCCGTCAGCGGGCGTCGAGGGCCGGGAGGATGACCTCGCGATAGACCAGCAGCAGTGCCGCGGCCAGCGGTATGGCCATGACCGCTCCGGGGATGCCAAACGAGGTGCCGCCCGCGAGGGCCGCGACCACGACGACCGCGCCCGGCACCTTGACCTGGCGCGCCATGAGTCGCGGCTGCGTGAAGTACGTGTCGAACTGCTGGTACAGGATGCAGAAGATCAGACAGATCACGCCGACCGTCGGGCTCACCGACAGGCCTATGAGGCTGACGACGACGATGTTGGTGATGCCGCCGATCAGCGGGATGTACGTGAGGAGCGCGACCATGAAGGCCAGCGCCAGCGCGTACTGGGGGAGCCCGACGAACGAGAGGAAGATGAAGAAGACGATGCCCGCGATGACGACGTCGATCGTCATGCCCGTCACGTAGCCGCCGATCCGGGTGAACATCTCGTCGGCGAGGTACTTGGCGCGAGGCCTGCGCGACCCGGGGGAGAGCAGGTAGATCGTGGTCTTGATCTGCGGCAGGCTGGCCAGGAAGTACGCCGTGAGCACGATCGTGACGATCAGCGAGAACAAGGCGTTCGCCACGACCGCGCCGGCACCCAGCAACCCGTTCCAGAGGGCGTTGAGCAGGTTGCCGTTCGTCAGGAAGTCCTGCAGCCGCGTGATGAAGTGGTACTGGGCGTCGAGGTTGGCGATCTGTTGGTTGTCGCGCAACGCCTGGATGTAGGTCGGTGCGTTCTTGTACAGAGTTGTCCCCTGGTCGGTGACGACCGGGAGCAGGGCCGTAGCGCCGAGACCGACGACCACGAGGACCCCCAACATCACGGCGACCACGGCAATGCCCCTAGGAAGCCGCCGTTTGGTGAGCCACTCGACCATCGGGTTCAGGCCCAGAGCGATGAACAGGCTCAGCACGACGATGAGGAGGATGGTCTTCAGGGAGATCAGCGCGTTGCCCAGGCTGATCGCGACCAAGGCTCCGATGGTGGCGTAGAAGCCGAACGCGAATGGTTGCCGGATGATCATGTCAGTCGTGTTCCCGCTTGGCGTCGGCGGGGGTGGCGGCGTTACCACGTCCACGGCGTCAGGAGCCAGGTGCCGCGTGGTCATGCGACGAAGGGCGGTCACGGGCCAGTGGAAGCGGGAGCCGGTGCTGTGTCCCTCCACCGCCTCCTGAGGCTCGGCGGTCACGTCCACGGGGGGCAGCGGGATGTTCTCCACCGGCTGGTCCTCGAACACGGGTTCTGGGGTGTCGCCCTGCGTCATTGTTCGTCTCTCTTGCGGATCACTGTGCTCACCGCGTCGTCGTCGGCCTGCCCGTCCTCGAGAGCCGGGCCCTCCTCTGCCGGCTGCTGCTCGTCGGCGTCCTCTGTGTCAGGTTCTTGCTTGGTACGAGCTTTGCGCTTGCCTGCCTTCGCCGGCGACTCAGCCTCCGCGCTCTCCGCGGGAAGGGTCTCCTCGGGAGGATAGAGCGCGCTGGGCCACTCGCCCTCGGTCTGGTCGCCGGCAGAGGCCGCCTGGCGACCGATGCCGACGATCTGGTTGAGCTGAGCCTGGATCGCCTTCTTCTGGTTGGCGAGGGCGGCGATCTCGGCGACGAGCTGGTCCTTGCGGCGTTCCGCCTCGGCGTCGAGTCGTGCGCGCAGCTGCGCGCCGGCCGAACGAGTTGAAGCGAGGTGCTGCTCCGCCTCCCGTACGGCCTGGATCCGGGTGTTCTCGGCATCCTGTCCGGCGCCGGAGCGGATCTGAGCCGCTGCGTCTGTCTCGTCGGCCAGAAGCTTGGTGGCGGCCTCGTGCTGCGCGGTGGCGTCGGCGAGTAGCTTGGCTGCCTGCGCGTGGGCGTCACTCGCGGCTTGTGTCGCCGTGGTCCTTGTCCGATCGGCAGCCCCTTGTGCCTCCTGCGTGATGCGCGCGGCCTCGGCCTCCGCAGCGGCGACGATCGCGGCTGCTTGCTGGTTGGCCTGGCGGACGATGGCCTCGACGTGGCGTGAAGCCGACGTCACGACCTGCTCGGCCTCCTGCCGAGCAGCGGCGAGGGTCGCGCTGAGCTCTTCGGTCTGCTTGTCGCGCAAGCGGCGGAGGTTGGCCATGGAAGTAGCACGAAGATCGTCGGCCTCCTGCTGGCCACCGGCGCGGAGCTCCTCCCCGTCGCGCCGAGCGGACTCCCGGATGACCTGCGCCTCGATCTGTGCGCTGGTCTTCAGCTCCTCGGAGTGCGATTCGGCGGCGTTCAGGAGTACGGACGCGTGGCCGGTCAGCCGACTCAGGTCGGTGGCAGAGGCCTGAGACTTGAGCAGCTCGTGCTCGGTCGTCTGCTCGCGCATCTGACGACGCAGGTCGAGGATCTGGCGCTCGAGCTTGCGCACATGGTCGTCGACCTCTTTCTTGTCGTAGCCGAGGACGGCGTTGGGGAAGCCTCCGACAACGGTCGCGCGCTCGTCGAACAGGCTGAGACCGGAATCCTCATAGTCGTCGTTCATGCGGCGGCTCCTCGTGCCGGACGGGTGGGTCTGCTTCGAAGGCTACCCCGTGGCGGTTCTCCCGCCCGGCAAAGCCGAGGACCGAGTATCAGTGGGCTGCGGGCTCGACGATCTCGAGCAGGATGCCGCCGGTGTCCTTCGGGTGCGCGAACTGGATCCGCGAGCCGCCGGTCCCGATCTTCGGCTCGGGGTACAGGAGCCGCACGCCACCGGCGCGGAGCGCCTCCGAGACAGCGTCGATGTCCTTGACGCGGTAGGCGAGCTGCTGGATGCCCTGGCCGTTCTTGGCGATGAACTTGGCGATCGTGGAGTTCTCGTTCAGCGGGGCGAGCAGCTGGATCTGGGCGTTCTCCACGCCCTGCTCGCCTGTGCCGAGCATGGCCTCTTCGACGCCCTGCTCGTCGTTGGTCTCGCGGTGGAGCACGCGCCAACCCATCACCTCTGTGTGGAACTTGATGGCCTCGTCGAGGTTGGGTACCGCGAGGCCGACATGGTCGATGCAGACAAAGAGGTCGGTGTTCATGACTAGAAGCCTGTCATACGCGGTTCTCGCCAGACCTGAGGGGGTCAGTGACCGACACGCGAGAGATGTCCGGGGAGCGCGACGTATCGTCCGGCAGTATAGAAAATGATTCAGGTGAAGGGAGTGGTCATGACGTGGATCAAGAAAGCCGTCTGGCTGCTGGTGGCTGCCTTCGTGCTCTTCTACCTCTTCACCCGCCCCGAGCAGGCTGCCGCCGCGGTGAAGACGTTCGTCGGGGCCTTTGATGCCATCGTCCGGTTCTTCACTGCGCTCGCCGCTCGCTGAGCCCAGGGTCCGGCGGACCAGCTACCTTCGCCCTGACATCGAGCGTCACCTGCTCCACGACGACGGCGAGGTGGTCATCGTCGAGATCGCGAAGCCCCCTGTCGCCGCTTTCGGACCTGCGGGTTGGGTCGTCATGGGCGTAGCCATCCTGCTGATGATGGGGTACGCCGGGCCGGGCTGGTGGCTGATGATGCTCGTCGGCCTGGGGCTGGCGGCGGTCGGGCTGCTACAGATCCACGAGCTGCACATGGACCGCTTCGTCGTGACCAACCTCCGGGTGTTCCGCGTGCACGGGACGTTCGAGCGCCATGTGGCGACGGTGCCCTTGATGAGGATCCTCGACATCACCGTCCACCAGCCTTTCCTCGGCACGCTGTTCAACTACGGACACCTCGTGTTCGAGTCGGCCGCGCAGGACCAGGGGTTGCGAGAGATCAAGTACGTCGACGACCCGTTCACGATCGAGCACACCATCGAGCAGGTCATCCAGCGGTCCGGGGTGCGGCCTGTGGCCGTGCGTCACGCAGTCGTCGTCGAGGACGACGGCACCTGAGCGACTGAGCCTCTCGTCCGGACGTCAGCCGAGCACGCTGTCGACGACCTGCCGCGCCTCCTTCTGCACCTCGGCGAGGTGATCCGAACCCTTCAGGGACTCGGCGTAGATCTTGTAGACGTTCTCGGTCCCGGAGGGCCGCGCGGCGAACCACGCATGCTCGGTCGTCACCTTGAGGCCGCCGATCGGCGCACCGTTGCCGGGGGCGGTGGTCAGCTTCGCCACGATCGGCTCACCTGCCAGATCCGTGGCAGTCACGTCGGCGGGGGAGAGCCTGCCGAGCTTCTCCTTCTGCTCACGCGTCGCGGGCGCGTCGACGCGGGCGTACGAGGAGACCCCGTACTTCGCTTCGAGCTCCCGGTACAGCGCTGAGGGAGACTTGCCAGTCACCGCAAGGATCTCGCTGGCCAGCAGATCGAGCAGGAGGCCGTCCTTGTCCGTGGTCCAGGTGAGACCGTCGAGGGTGAGGAACGAGGCTCCCGCCGACTCCTCCCCACCGAAGCCGAGGTCGCCGGAGATCAGGCCGGGGACGAACCACTTGAAGCCGACCGGAACCTCGACCAGCGTCCTGCCCAGCTCGGCCGCGACCCTGTCGATCATCGAGCTCGACACCAGTGTCTTGCCGATGCCGGCGTCGGGGTTCCAGCCGCTGCGGTGCGCGTACAGGTACTGGATGGCGACCGCAAGGTAGTGGTTGGGGTTGAGCAGGCCGCCGTCCGGGGTGACGATGCCGTGGCGGTCGGCGTCGGCATCGTTGCCGGTGGCGATGTCGTAGGAGCCGCGCTGCTGGACGAGGGAAGCCATCGCGTACGGCGACGAGCAGTCCATGCGGATCTTGCCGTCGTGGTCGAGCGTCATGAACCGCCAGGTGGGGTCGACCGTCGGGTTGACCACCGTGAGGTCCAGCCCCAGGTTCTCCGCGATGTAGGACCAGTACTGCACAGACGCCCCGCCCATCGGATCCGCCCCGATCCGTACACCGGCGGACCTGATCGCGTCGAGATCGATCGCGTTGATCAGGTCCTCGCAGTACGCGGTGCGGTAGTCCCACCGCTCCACGTCGCACTGCTGGTACGGGGTCCGGCGGACCTGTCCCGGATCGGCGAGCAGCTCGTTGGCGCGAGCGGCGATGACCTTGGTCGCGTCCGTGTCGGCCGGGCCGCCGTTCGGCGGGTTGTACTTGAAGCCGCCGTCACGGGGCGGGTTGTGCGACGGCGTCACGACGATGCCGTCGGCGAGATGGTCGCTCAGGCCGCGGTTGTGGACGATGATCGCGCGCGACAGGGACGGCGTCGGCGTGTACTCGTCCTCGCGTTCGGCACGAACGTGGACGCCGTGCGCTGTCAGGACCTCGATGGCCGTGCGCCATGCCGGGTCGGACAACGCGTGCGTGTCCTTCGCGATGTAGAGGGGGCCCGTGGTGCCCTGCGAGGCCCGGTACTCGATGATCGCCTGGGTCGTCGCCGCGATGTGGGCGTCGTTGAAAGCGCCGTCGAGGCTGGACCCCCTGTGACCCGAGGTGCCGAACACCACCATCTGGTCCGGGTTGGTCGGATCCGGAACGATGTCGTGGTACGCGGCCAGCACCGCGTCGACGTCGATCAGGTCTGATGGGAGGGCGACAAGTCCTGCGCGTTCGTGAGCCATGGACTCATCCTGGCAAGGACGAGGGGTCGATGGCGAGGATTCCTGTATCTGGTCACGACAGATCGCTCTGGTTGAATGGCCTCATGACGCAACCACACTCGCTCCGAGGAGCCATCGACCTGTCCTCGCTGGGCGCTCCTGCGGCCCCTGTCGGCAGCTTTGTGACCGAGGTCGACGATGCGTCGTTCGACGCGGCGATGCAGGGTTCTGCGCGCTACCCGATCCTCATCGAGTTCTACTCGCCGCGCGCGCCCGAGCAGCAGCGGCTGAGCGAGGACCTCGCCGCCCTGACCAACGAGGCCGCGGGCCGCTGGCTCTTGGTGCGCCTGAACGTCGACACGAACGCCCCGCTCGCGGCGGAGCTGCAGATCAAGGCCGTCCCCACCGTCGCCGGGGTCGTGGGCGGACAGCTCGTCCCGCTCTGGCAGGGCACGCTGGCCAAGGACGAGGCCAAGGCGCGCATCGACGAGTTGCTGCAAATGGCCGCGAAGTACGGAGTCGTCGGCAAGGCGCAGCCGGTCGTCGCGCCTGCAGCAGCGAGTGGTGACGACGGCGAGGTGGCGATGGATCCGCGCTACGCCGCCGCGTACGCCTCCATGGAGCGCGAAGACTATGCCGCGGCGCGACAGGAGTTCGAGACGATCCTTGCCGCGACGCCGTCCGATGCCGTCGCGAAAGCCGGTCTCGCACAGTCCGGACTTCTCTCTCGCGTGACCACCTCAAACCCGCAGGGTGCCGTGGAGAGGTTCGCGGCGAACCCCGACGATCTCGATGCCATTCTCGCCATGGCCGATCTCGAGGCAGCGACCGGTGCCCTCGAGGCGGCTTTCGCCCGGCTCGTCGCCGCGGTACGAAGCCACGCCGGCGAGGAGAGGGACATCGTGCGCAAGAGGGTGCTGGAGCTCTACGACACCTGCGAGCCGACAGATCCCACTGTCCTGCGGTCGCGTCGTGAACTAGCATCTGCCTTGTTCTGAGGGCTCAGTCTTGAGGCCGACCATCCTCGAAGTACGTGGTCGTCGTGGGCCGGACGTCGTCGATCCAGAGCAGCCGGCGAGCGGCCAGATCAGAGACATGTCCGGCGGCTTCGCGGGCGGTGAGCCAGTGGGCTGAGACGATCTCACCGTCGTTGAGCGTCATCGCCGCGACGTCGTCGGGGGTCAGCACCCCACCGTCGAAGATGAACTCCACGGCGTCGTCCCAGCCGATGTAGGGCGGCAACCAGTCGACCACCAGGGGTTGTCCGAGGACGCGTTCCAGGCCGATCTCCTCCAGGACCTCGCGCTCGGCGCCTCGTCGCGGCGGTTCGTGACGTTCGACGATCCCACCCGGCAGCTCCCAGTCGTTCTTGTACGAGACCTGGAGCAGCAGCACGCGGTCGTCGGCGTCACGGAACAGCGCATGAGCGATGACGCGGGTGCGGGGGAGCGCGGCGTTCATCACGTACGAGAAGCCAGCCGGTCCCTCGTGGTCGTCACCGGCCACGATCGCGTACAGGTGCACGTCCTCTGCGCCGTCGGGGGTGGCGCGTCCCTTGCGAAGCACTCCCTCGTGGAGGAAGCCTGCGCGGTGAGCCGCGTGGCGCAGATGCCCGTCGGACGTCCCGACGACGAGTTCGACGCGCTCGGCGCCCTGCTCCACAGCGATGCGCCACGCGGCGCGCAGGTACGAGGCCGGGTCGCTCTCGTCGGAGGGCACCTCGAGCCGGACCGTGCGGTCGTTCACAAGCACTCCTAGGACCCGTCGTTGCCTTGCAGGATACGCATCCCGTGAGAGGCCACTCATGGTGAGGGTGACCGGGACGGCGCCTGACGTAGCGTGACCGGGGTAGCGCAGGAGGTGGATGTGACGACGACCCGCCCGGGTGTGGCGGTCAAGCCCGCGCGCTCCCGGCTGGCTGACCGCGACGAGTACCCCGCGCTGGGCGCCGTCGCCACCTTGGACCCACGCCCCGGGATCCTCATGGGTCCGACGCCGCGAGTTCACCTCGGGATCTGTTCGCTCGTGGTCCCGATTCGGCCGATGCCGCTCCGGCAGAACGTCATCTCCCCGATCAGCGCCATGTCGGCCGAGACCACTCCGGCCCCGGCCGAGCTGCCGTCACCCGATCCTGGGCCAACGATCCCTGAGATCGTCGACGCCGTTGTCCGTCCCGAACCCTTCATGGCCGTTGCCCACGTCGCCGAGAGGCCTGCCACCCGAGACATCGTTGAGTGGAAGCCTGTCGACCCTCAGACCGCCCGCGACGCGCTGCGGGTCGAGCGCGACGTGGATCTTCCTCGAGGCCGACACAGGACCAGAACGCCGCGACTTCCCCAGCTCTCCACCGGGGATGCCGCGGAACGGATTGGTCGCCTCGTCATCTTGGACAGGCGGCGGAGAGCCTTCATGATCGCGGCATCGATCCTCGTGATCGTCGGTCTGCTGGTGAGCATCTGGCGGTTCACGAACGTCGGATATGCCGCCCAACCTGCCACGTCCTGGAACCAGGTCGTGCTTCCCGAGACGACCGCCGGTACGCCTGCGGCGTCGCAGACCCCGTCGGCCTCCGCGAAACCATCCGCGAGCCCGAGCACCGCCGAGGTCACTACTCAGACTGCCCCGGCCACCACGGAGGCGACCAAGGGGTCTCTGGTTTCCGCCATCCTGCGCGACAACCCGGTCTACGACCAGGCCATCGCCGGGTCCTGCCCGGGGCAGTCCAAGCCGACCAGCCTCGCCGAGTCACAAGCCGCCATGAACGCCTACGTGGACTGCATGAACACCGTGTGGGGCTCGATCGTGGGATCAGCGTCGAACTTCCGCTTCCGCCCGGCGAGCATCTACTTCTACGTGAACACGGTCGTGAACCCTTGCCAGACGCTCCGTACGAGCGACGCCGTCTCAGCGATGTACTGCCCCAGCGACGCGACGATCTACGTGTCTCCCACGGGTGTGGCGAACGGGGTCGGAAGCCGCTTCTACGGGGCTGAGCTCGTCACGCACGAGTACGCACACCACGTGCAGTCGCTGACCCAGATCCTGTCGAACGCCCAGAAGGAGGGCTGGGGCGCGAACGAGTACAGCCGCCGCGTACAGCTCCAGGCTCACTGCCTGTCGTTCGCGGTGCTCACCCACGTCGACGGCTTCGAACCTGATCCCGCGATCTTCCGCCTCGGTTGGCAGGTCGGGCCCGGCAGCGACGCGTACGGCTCCACCGCCTCGCTCCAGTACTGGGGCGAGAAGGGCATGCAGGCGACGAAGGTCGGCGACTGCGAGACGTACAGCGTGCCGAAGTCAGCCGTCGCCTGACCGACCACCAGCCCCGATCAGGCCTCGCCACCCGCCGAGGTCTCGACCTGCTGCGCCGGCTCGAAGTGCAGCCAGATCGCGCCCAGGGCCGGGACGGCCACGGTCGCACTCGCGGCGAAACCACGGGTGGGTACGTCGTAGGCGGTGACCTGGCCCATGTTGCCGAACGTGTTGGTCCCGTCGTAGATGGTCGAATCGGTGTTGAGGATCTCCGTCCACACACCCGCCTGTGGAAGGCCGATCGAGTACGTGGCATGCGGCTGGGCCGAGAAGTTCACCACGCAGGCCACCAGATCACCGGCGTCGTCGCTACGTACCCAGCTGAACACGTTGGCGGCCGCGTCATCGGCGTTGATCCACTGGAACCCACGAGGGTCGGCGTCGAGCGTCCATAGCGCCGGGTGCTCGCGGTAGACGAGGTTGAGGTCGCGGAACAGCCGCTGCAGCCCGTGGTGACCCCACAGGTCGGACACCCACCACTCGAGACTCACCGACTCGTTGAACTCACGCCGCTGACCGAACTCGCACCCCATGAAGATGAGCTGCTTGCCGGGGAACGCCCACATGAACGCGTAGAAGGCCCTCAGGCTCGCGAACTTGCGCCAGTCGTCCTGACCGATCTTGTTGATCATCGAGCCCTTGCCGTGCACGACCTCGTCGTGGCTGATCGGCAGCACGAAGTTCTCCGAGAAGGCGTAGACCATCGCGAACGTCATGAGGTTGTGGTGGTACTGGCGATAGACCGGGTCGAGCTGCAGGTAGCGCAGCGAGTCGTTCATCCAGCCCATGTTCCACTTGAAGCCGAAGCCGAGTCCGCCTTGGTCGACGCGACGGGTGATGCCGGCGAACGAGGTGGACTCCTCGGCGATCATCATCACGCCCGGCGCCCGTTCGTACAGGTGCATGTTGACGTAGCGCAGGAAGTCGATGGCCGCGAGGTTCTCGTTGCCGCCGAACTCGTTCGGCACCCACTCGCCCGGCTGGCGGGAGTAGTCGAGGTACAGCATGGACGCCACGGCGTCGACCCGCAGGCCGTCGATGTGGAACTCCTGGATCCAGTACAGCGCGTTGGAGACGAGGAACGACTTCACCTCGTTGCGGCCGTAGTTGAAGATGTAGGTGCCCCAGTCCTTGTGCTCGCCCTGACGGGGATCCGCATGCTCGTACAGCGCGGTGCCGTCGAAGCGGCCCAGCGCCCACTCGTCCTTGGGGAAGTGGCCGGGCACCCAGTCCATGATCACGCCGATGCCGGCCTGGTGGAGACGGTCGATGAGGTAGCGCAGCTCGTCCGGGCGCCCGAAGCGGGAGGTGGGGGAGAAGTAGCCGGTGACCTGGTAGCCCCAGCTGGGCTCGAACGGGTGCTCGGCCAAGGGCATGAACTCGACGTGGGTGTAGCCCTGCCACGTCACGTACTGGACGAGCTCGTCGGCGAGCTCCAGGTAGGTCTTGCCGCGGCGCCAGCCGCCGACGTGCAGCTCGTACACGCTGATCGGGGCGGCGTGGGCCTCCCATTCCGCCCGCTTGGCCATCCAGTCGTCGTCCGACCAGAGGTAGGCGGACTGGTACACGATGCTGGCGTTGCCCGGGGGCATCTCCGAGAACTGCGCCATGGGGTCGACCTTCTCGCGCCACACGCCGTCGGGCCCCTGGATGCGGAACTTGTACAGCGTGCCGGTGCCGCGGGCCTCGATGAACCGGGACCACACCCCGCTGCCGGGGATGTGGATCATGTCGTCGCCGGACCAGAAGTTGAAGTCGCCGATCACCTGGACGCTCTGGGCGTTGGGCGCCCAGACGGCGAAGCGGGTGCCGGAGATGCGCTCACCGGAGTCGTGGTCGTACACGGTGGTCTCGTGCGCGCCGAGCCGTTTCCAGAGCTCGGTGTCGCCGCCACTGTGGAACCCCTCGAGGTCCCAACCCGTCAGTTCGCCGCCAAGGTCATAGGTGGGCATGAGGCTGCTTCCCTCCGTGAAGAGTGACCTCTTGGGTCACATGTTGGATCGCGCGGAGTGGGATGGTCACCCAGTCCGGTCGGTTACGCGTCTCGTACACCACTTCGTACGCCGCCTTGTCCGCCTCATACGCGCTGAGCAGGTCGACGTCGACCTGCGTCTGCACGCCACAATAGGCCCGCAGAAAGGCATCTCGTGTGAGAGTCAGCCAGTTCATGGCTTCCTCGCTCGTCGGATCGGGATGAGCACTGGTCGCGTACGAGATCGAGCGGGTCATCCCCGCGACGTCGCGCCACACGGAGTCGGGCGCCTGCCGCTCGGCGAAGGACTTCAGCGGCTCGCCCTCGAAATCGATGATCCGCCACCCTTCCGGGGTCAGCAGCGTCTGGCCGAGGTGGAAGTCGCCGTGTACGGACTGTACGGGTACCACCCTTCCGCGCAGCGCGTCGAAGCAGCGGCTCAATGCCGGGAGGTACGCAGTGAGCACGCCCGCAGCTGCCGCGGCGGTCTCGAGCCGCTGCGACATCTGGTCGGCGATCGCGTCGCCCGGCACGGTGGTCCCGTCTGATGCCAAACCCTCGTGGACTGCCGCCAGAGCGCGTCCCAGAGCCGCGGCATGGGTCGTGAAGTCCGTCCCGGTACGGCAGGCTTCGCACGCGAGGCCCCAACCGTCCTGTGGATCGCGCAGCTGCTCGGTGATCACCGCGAGGTCGTAGCGGACACCGGAGAGAGTGCCCTCGACCCATCCGTACACGTCGGGTACGTCATCGACGCCAGCCTCACGCAGACGCCGCGTGACGACCACGTCCCGGTTCTCGCCAGGCTCGAGCTTGCGGAAGATCTTGACCAGCGCCTTCGCGCCGAGGAAGACGTTGGTGTTGGACTGCTGACCCGAGTACCAGCGGGGGCTCAGGTGCTCGGCGGGAAGGGGCGAGACAACCCGTACCGTGACGCCCGCATCGCTGCCGCCGATCGTCGTGTCCGTGCGGAGCAGCGCGGTGACGGCCTCCATCGCCTCAGGGTCACGAGGGGCGTCGCTGATCCACTGCCCGTCGACCTCTCCGAGCACCTCCGTGCCGTCTGCCGGGCGCGTGTCACGGTAGGCGACGAGCAGCTGGTACAGCTCGCTGCCACCGTCCGGGTAGGAGATCTGCGCCAGCTCGGGACGTACGGCCACCACCCCGCCAGGCGGTACGAGCCAGGGCAAGGGCCTGATCCCGGACAGCTCTCCGTCACGGCCCTTCCCCTGGAACCATCGCGCCTCGCGGACGTGAGGCCACCACAGAGCCTCGGCCTGCGATGCGTTCACGCGAGTGCGATGGTCGCCACGTGCGCCGGGCTGGCCGGTGGCAGCCGGACGAAACCGGTGCTGCCCCAGGTGAACGCTGCACCCGTGAGCTCATCGGTGACCCGGAGCAGGCTCCCGACCGGCAGGCCGAGCGCGGCGAGGTCCAGGTAGACCTCGCCCTCGACCGTGGCGTGCGGGTTGAGGCTGCACACGACGAGAACACGGTCGTCGCCGTCGGCCTTGGTGAACGCGATGATCTCCGAGTTGTTCGTCGGGTGGAAGTGGATCGTACGGAGGGAGCGCAGGGCCGCGTGGCGCTTGCGGATGGAGTTGAGCGTGCCCAGCATGACGCCGAGGTTGCCCGGGGTGTGGAAGTTGCGCGGCCGGTATTCGAACTTCTCCGAGTTGAGGTACTCCTCACCGCCCTGGCGCAGCGGCTCGTGCTCGTACAGCTCGAAGCCGGAGTAGACGCCCCAGGACGGCGACAGAGTGGCGGCCAGGACCGCCCGGATCGCGAACGCGCTGGGTGCGCCGGACTGGGTGAAGGTCGCGTTGATGTCCGGGGTGTTGACCCAGAAGTTCGGCCGGTAGAAGGGCGCCATGTCGCCGGACAGCTCGCCCAGGTACTCCTCGAACTCCTCCTTGGTGTTGCGCCACGTGAAGTACGTGTACGACTGGTGGAAGCCGACCTTTCCCAGCGCGTGCATGATCTCCGGCCGAGTGAACGCCTCGGCGAGGAAGATCACGTCGGGGTGGCTGGCCCGCATCTTGCGCATGACCCAGCCCCAGAACTCCAGCGGCTTGGTGTGCGGGTTGTCGACGCGGAAGATCGTCACGCCCTTGTCAGCCCAGAAACGCAGCAGCCGTAGCGACTCCGCGTAGATCCCGGCGGGATCGGTGTCGAAGTTGATCGGATAGATGTCCTGGTACTTCTTCGGCGGGTTCTCGGCGTAGGCGATCGTGCCGTCGAGACGGGTCGTGAACCACTCGGGATGCTGGGTGACCCAGGGGTGGTCCGGAGACGCCTGCAACGCGAAGTCGAGCGCGATCTCCAGGTCGAGCTCCTTCGCCTTCGCGACGAACCGCTCGAACGCCGCCATGTCGCCGAGGTCCGGGTGGATGGCGTCGTGGCCTCCCTCGGCACTTCCGATGGCCCAGGGCGACCCTGGGTCGCTGGGGGACGGCGCCAGCGTGTTGTTCCGGCCCTTGCGATGCGAGGCGCCGATCGGATGGATCGGCGGGAGGTAGACGACATCGAAGCCCATGGCCGCAGCGGCTTCGAGACGCTCGTGGGACGAGTCGAACGTGCCGGACACCCAGGCGTCCCCGTCCTGGTGCGCGCCCTGCGAGCGGGGGAAGAACTCGTACCAGGCGCTGAACAGCGCGCGCTCACGGTCGACCTGCAGCGGGAACTCGGCAGTGGGCGTGACGAAGTCGCGCGGTGCGTGCGCGACCATCGCTCGGCGGACGCCGGACTGGTTCAGAGTCTCCAGCAGCTCTGCCGGGTCAAGCGCGGGCAGCAGCATGCTCGCGGTGGCCTTGAGCAGGGCCGCGTCCGCGTCGGTGCCGTCCTCGAGAGCCTGGGCCTCGCCTCGTCCGAGGACCCGGGAGACCTCGAGGCAGACCAGCGGTACGTCCTGGGCGATCGGCAGCTTGGCTTTCGCGTTGTGGAGCCACGTGGCCCACGGGTCGGACCACGCTTCGACGCGGAACGTCCAGTCGCCCTCGACGTCGGGCCGTACCCATGCTTGCCAGATGTCGAGGCCGAAGGGCTCGATCTGGACCATGGGGGTACTCGTCTCCGTACCGTCGGGAGCCGTCAGCACGACGTTCGCGTTCACCGCGTCGTGACCCTCGCGGAACACACGGGCGGTCACCGGGAACAGCTCGCCGGCGACGGCCTTGGCCGGATACGCGCCGCCTTCCACGACGGGCGACACCTTCGTGATGGGGATGCGGCCCAGGCCGCGCGGCGGCAGACCGGTCACCATCGTGTCCGCGGGCACGACCGAGATCGCACCGGCGTGCATGGGTGGGGGCACGGACTCGGGCTTAACGGCGGCTGGTGCCGACGTGGCGGCGGCGGGGGGCTTCATTGTGCCCGAGGCCGGGCGCGTGGACTTGGCCATCGGCGTTCTCCTCGCGAGTTGCTTCACGTACCTAACGTATCCACCCGCACCGTATCCATCGGAAGCCCCGAAGGCAGCCGGATCGCCGCGCGTGTGGTGTCAGTCGGCTGTGGCGCGTCTCGGGGCTCTGGCGAGTGGACCCACGAGTGAGCACGACGCGATGCGTCATGGTGCGTCGAGATCGAACGAACCGGAGATCGCGCACACTCGCACCGCGGTAGATGTGGACGTTCCGCGCCCCCACGAGACAAAGCGTTCGGACATAGACTCACGCGGTGCCCATCGTCGTTCGCCATCTCGCAGAGCTGACGACCGACGACTTGGCTGCCCGGTGGGATGTCGCCGTGGTGATTGATGTCATTCGGGCGTTCACCACCGCGCCGTGGATCCTGCGGCAGGGAGCGTCTCGCCTCTTTCTTGCTCCGAATGCGGAGGCAGCCGTGGCCGCCCAGACATGTGAGTTCCCCGAAGCGATCTTGGTGAAGGA
>JADGPB010000222.1 GCA_017882655.1 Propionibacteriales bacterium | reverse complement strand
GCTGCTCTTGTGGCTGTCGTGACTCTCGGGCTGCTGATGGGGTGCTCGGCGCCGAGCACGCATCCGAGCGGGTCCAGCTCCCCCACCACGTCCGCGACCCAGTCGACGACTGCATCGGCCAACGCCTCCTCGTCAACGTCGGGTGTCAAGCAGTCAGCCACGGGGGCGTCGCCCTCGGCAGCGACGGCGTCCAAGTCCACGGCGTCCACGGCATGGACGCTCAGCATCAACGGGCTCGGCCCGCTCAAGCTGGGCACGACGTACGGGGCGCTGCGGCAGCAGGGGTACGTCACGGCTGAAACGGGTGACTGCCCCGGGTCGTGGACGTCACAGGCCCTCCAGGACAAGGGCGTCTTCCTCTACCCGTCCGGCACAGGCGACAGCGCCGTACTCATCGAAGTGAGCGTCACGAAGGCCACGTACGCGACGGTGTCGGGCGCGAAGGTCGGCTACACGGTGAGCCAGCTGAAGAAGGTGTACGGCACGCAGCTGACCATCGAGACCAAGAACGGCAACGGTGGCCCGTTCAAGGTGGCGAACGTCCACATCGGCGCGCGAGAGATCGTCTTCTACTTCCCGTACGGCGCCACGATCGCCGACACCGACGTCGTCCAGGCGATGATCGCGCGCAACTGGAGCGCCGACATGATGGGCGAGTGCTAGGCGATCCCTCGTAACACCTGCGCCGCTCGGACGAAACCTCGAGCACGTAGCATCACCCCCATGGCCAAGGTTCCGTGGGCGCCGTCCCAGTCGAAACTCGTCGATTCGCTGGTGGACGTCGTCGTACGGCACGCGCCGGAAGGCTGGGAATGGGCCCACCTCGAGGTCAGCATGGTGGCCGAGCTGTGGTCCGGTTCCGTGTCGGTGTCTACGGCCGACAAGAAGCTGTCCGGCCCGATCAAGGAAGGACGGGCCCTGGCGCTGCTCAGGGAGCTGCGGCACAGGATGTACGTGGCCGGCGAAGGCACCTGGTACTCCATGACGCTCGACATCGACCCCGACCGGACCGCGACCGCCACGTACAACTACGACGACGAGCCGACGTTCGACCCGGCCCCGGAAGCGGCCGCCTACCTTCACGACCTCCAGCGGTACAAGCGCAAGGACAACCACATGCCTTCGTGGATGCGGGACAAGCTCGACGAGACCCACACGGGCGGAGACTCCGCGGCGGACAGTTTCGCGCGATGGGTCCAGGGCGGTCTCTGAGCGAGGCTCGAAACCGTTGACGGCAGGGCCCTAGTGTGTCCGCATGCCATCAGACGATGTGACCGTGCCCGCTGATTTCTGGGAGGAGCGCTACGCCTCCGCGGAGCACGTGTGGTCCGGCATGGTGAACCACGCGATCGTCGAGGTGGTCTCGACGCTCACGCCCGGACGGTCGCTCGACCTCGGCTGTGGCGAGGGCGGCGACGTGGTGTGGCTCGCACAGCACGGGTGGGACGCGACCGGGCTCGACATCTCCGTGACCGCGACCCGGCGCGCTGCAGAGGCTGCCAGGGCTGCAGGCATCCCGGACGACCGGATCCACTTCGAGGCGGCCGACCTCGAGACCTGGAGCCCCCACGAGTCGTACGACCTCGTCACCGCCAGCTTCCTGCAGTCGCCGGTCGACCTGCCGCGCGCGGACATCCTGAGGCGAGTGGCCAAGCAGGTGGTGCCCGGCGGGCGGCTGTTGGTCGTTGCTCATGCCGGCATGCCGCCGTGGTCGGCACACGCCCATCACCACGAGTTCCCCACGCCGGACGAGGAGGTCGCCGCGTTGGGCCTCGAGGGTTGGACGGTCGAGATCGCTGAGATCCGCTCCCGCGAGGCCACCGGCCCGGACGGTCAGCACGCGACGCTGGACGACACCGTCGTCCTTCTGCACCGCAACTAGTGGACCGTGTCCCACCAGCTCGTACCGATTGTCGACCGCACAGGCATCACGTATGCCTGTGCGGTCGGCGCTCGGATACTGCGGTCACTTCCTGCAGTCGTCGACGATCTTTCCGATCACGCCCCCGATGGCACCGCCGAGCGCAGCCCCCGGTCCGCCGCCGAAAACGCCACCGATGATGGCGCCGGCACCGGCGAGGGTGGCCTCGTAGTTGCCGTTGCTCTTGGCGTAGATGACCGTCGTACCGTCGTCGCTGGGTACGGGTTCGTACGATCCGACCAGTCCGGACGCCAAGACCAGTGCGACCGGGCTGGCGCCACCCTTCGTGAGCAGCTCGTCGTAGAAGCCGCGCACCTTGAAGTAGGCCGACGTGCCCCCCGGCGATCCACCCTTCCGCTCGACCGAGGACTCCGCATCGGCGTCGTGCATCTTCACGAGCACGCCTCGCTCGGACTCGGAGATCAAGCCCATCTCGCCGAGCCGGTCGAACATCAAGACGGCTGCCACGTGACGGTCGCCTTTCGCCTCGCGCATGATGCGCCGCGCCTCAGCGAGTGCCGCGTGCTGAAGATCGCCTACCCCCACACCGATGGTCTGTGTGAACTCCGCCATGTCCCTCACCCTCCACTTGGGGTCGTCCGGTCTGGACGACCGATAGACGGAAAGAGGGCGGGCAGCGCGTCGGTGATACACGAGCTCGACCACCCGCCGGCAACTCGAGGTCTCCGACACCATTAGCGTGGCGTCGTGGATGGTGACGTGGTCAGCGACCTCAGGGGTCGGTACTGGTCGCTGGTCGTGACCGCGTGCGAGTGGCGCGCGTACGGGGTCGAGGCGCCCGAGGTCATGGCTGCCAGGGTGTTCGAGTCCCTGGACCACGGCAAGGTTGCCGACCTCCGCGTTCTGTTCGGGGCTGTCGACAAGGCGGTCGCGCAGGCGTACCTGAGCAACGCCGCCCGACGGTCCTCCCTGGATGCGATCCGAGGGTTGACGATCGTCCCCCGCCGGGACGCTGCCCGAACGGCTGCGCTGACGGCCCTGAGCTTGCTCCGCGAGGGCGACCGGCGCATCCTGCAGCACGCCTACTGGGACGACCTGGATCCGGTCGAGATCGCCAACGTCCTCGGGACCGATCTGGGCGTCGTCCATCGACGCCTGGACAACGCCACCAGTCGCTTCTCCGCACGGCTGGTGAAGCGGGGCGTACCGGTCGACGACGTCACCGCTCTGTTGACTCAGATCAAGCCGGGGATCCACCACCGACAGGGCTGAGCGTCACTGGTGGACCCTTGGGGGTCAGCCGGCGCGCAACCACGTCGCCGTCTCCTCGAGGGCCTCGCGCCAGGGCGTCGGGGCGAGACCGAACCGCGCCTGGGCCGCCGAGGAATCGAGCACGTACGGGGATTCGAACGCCGGCGCCATCTCGTCCAGCTCGCGGATCAGCGGCGAGACCCGCATGACGGTCTTGACGATCCGTGAGTACGGACGCGGCGTGTGCGCGGGAACGCCCGCGACCGCCGCAGCATCGCGCGCCACGTCCGTGAGCGTCTTCGGCGGCGTGGTCGGTACGTGCCATACGCGACCCCACGCGTCGCCGGCCGGATCGGAGGCCGCGATCGCCGCCGCGAGACGCCCGATGTCGGGCACGTACGTCCAGGAGTGGGGCACGTCGACGACGCCCATGATGTGGTGAGCGGTCTTGCTGGCGATCGCGGGCTTGATCGCGTACGTGTTGAGGTAGCTCATCCCCTCGCTCACGCCCGGTCCGAAGTAGTCGGCAGCGCGGAGCTCGGCGGCCCGGATTCGACCTGCCCGGTGCGCCTCCTCAGCCTCCTGCCACATCCGCGCGCGGATCTGGCCTTTGTGCCCGTTCGGCGCCACGGGGCTCGACTCGGTCATCGGGGCAGCGGTGGGGCGGCCATACGGGTACAGGTTCCCGACCGTCAGCAGCGCCGCACCCGAGCGCTCCGCCGCCTGGAGGAACGCCGCAGCCATCGGGGGCCACTTCTCGTCCCAATCCGTGTACGGGGGGTTGACCGCGTTGACCAGGACACCCGCGCCCGTGGCGAGCTCGGTCAGGGCGTTGGCGTCGGTGGCGTCGACGCGTGCGGTGCGTACGTTCGGGTTCGGCGTCGCGCTGACGCCCGGCCCGATCCCCCTGCCCGATCTGGACGCCAGGATCACCTCACCGCCCGCCAGCCCGATCTCGTGCGCGGTCCATTGGCCGATGCCACCTGCTCCTACGACGACGGTCTTCATTGGATCCTCCTCAGATAAATGCGAACACTGTTCTCGTATCAGTGAAGCAGACGTCGGCCGCCAATACAAGAACACTGTTCGCATTTGCCGGTAAGGTTCTGGCCATGAGGACTTCAGGGACGCGTGAGCGCCGACGCGGTGAGGTGAACGCCGCCCTGCTGGCAACCGCCAAGAAGGAGCTGGCCCAAGTGGGCGCGGCCGGCCTGTCCGTACGTGCGGTGGCACGCGAGATGGGCATGGCCCCCTCGGCGTTGTTCCGGTACATCAGCGGCCGTGACGAGCTGCTCACGTTGCTCATCGTCGACGCGTACGACGATCTCGGCGACCACGTCGAGGCCGCGGAGGCTGCGGTGCCGCGGTCGGACGTTCGCGGCAGATGGCGAGCTATCGCCACCTCGTTCCATGAGTGGTCGGTCGCGAACCCCCACGAGTACGCACTGCTGTACGGGTCGCCCGTACCCCAGTACCACGCGCCCGCCGACCGGACGACCCCGTCCGGCACCCGCGTGACGACCCTCCTCGCGGCGCTCGGCATGGAAGATCCCACGCCGCCCCCCCGCCCTGCGTTCCTCCACCTACCCGACGCATCCCAGCTGCGCGACCTCGCCCTCGCGGCCGACGTGCCGGAGATGGAGGGTGAGCGGCTCATCTCAGGGCTGCTCGCATGGACGACCCTTGTCGGCGCCGTGTCGTCAGAGCTCTTCGAACAGCTGGGCGAGCCAGTGGCCCGTCTGGACACGCTCTTCGCGGCAGCCGTGGCGCTCGGGGAGTGGCTCCTGTTCGGGGCAGACGGCCGCCTTCCGGCCTGATCAGGGCAGGAACATCGGCTCGATCGGGTGCCCGGCGAGGGCGGCGAACATCGTAGCGAGGTGTTCCGAGACCAGGACCGGGTCG
>JADGPB010000221.1 GCA_017882655.1 Propionibacteriales bacterium | reverse complement strand
CCCGAGTCGGACGCGACGGTGATGACGTGGGACTGGCAGGTCCGCCCCAAGGGATGGTTCCGGTTGCTCGGGCCTCTGGTGGGACCCATGGGGCGACGCATGGAACGCGGGATCTGGACCGGGCTGAAACGCAAGCTCGAAGACGAGGCCGCGTCTCGTACGTCCTAACCGGCCAAGAGAGTGTTGGTTCTCACATGTCGCGGTAGCGCTTCGCCTTTGCGAGTGCCGTACGGAGCGTCTCGGTGGTGTGACGGGTCACGTAGCCAGGAGTGTCGCGCTGGATCCGCCAGCCCTCAGACAGGGGTGACACCTCAACGGCATCGAAGCCGAATGAGTCGATGAGCTTGGCGAACGTCGTGCGGGCCTCCGACTCATCACCGACGACGGCAAGCGCTCGACGTCCCGGCGTACCGGCCGCTTGCCCCTCGGTGGTGAGTGCCGCGGCCTGGATGTGGTTGAACGCCTTGATGACCTTCGACGTCGGCAAGTGCCGCTGCAGCAGCTCCGAGACAGTGGTGGACTCGTTGTCCAGTTCGGCGATCTGCCCGTCGCGTTGCGGGTAGTAGTTGTTCGTGTCGATGACGAGCTTCCCCGCCAACGGCGCCACGGGGACGGTGTCGATCGCTGCCAGCGGTGTCGTTACCACCGCGAAGTCGCCGGCCGCAGCCGCCTCGGACGGGGTCGCGGCGCGGGCATGCGGGCCGAGTTCGGCGACCAGGTCGGCCAGGGTCTCCGGTCCTCGGGAGTTGCTCATCACCACGTCGTACCCATGAGCCACCGCGAGCCGAGCCAGTTGCGAGCCGATATGTCCAGAGCCGATGAAGCCAATCGTCGTCATGCCCCCTCCAACTGCCTTGTGCAGGACGGCATTCCCTGGGGCGACCGGGTCAGGGCTCGCTGAGCCCGCTCGCTCGCTCGACCCGCTCCTTGATCCCGAGGAGCATGCGACGTTCCATGACGAAACCGATGGGCTCGACAAGTCGCCACATCGTGCGCTCCTTGGTCGGATGGGTGTTGCGTTGGCGGCTGATCAGACGGGTCGCGGCACCGCCCCGAATAGGACGCAACAGCCACTGCCACGTGGCGCCGCCGCCGTCCTGTACGGGCGTGGTGACAGGCTCGCCGGTCGCCGGGTCGGCACCGATGAGGACGAGGGATCGGTTCGGGTCGAGCGACACCACGCTGAAGCACGGAGAGCCGGGCTTACCGAGCCGAACCAGGTCACCCGGGTTGAGCTGCCGGTCCTCGCGCAAGAGCGAGTCGGCGCTGTGGATGTCGAGGCCCATCAGGTTCTCCAGCGCGTCGTAGCTGTACAGCCCACCGCGGCCCTGTCCGATCTGGGCCAGCCAGGGCCACACCGCCTCCGGTGGCGCGTCGATGGTGACTGCGCGTGTCGAGAGCAGCACAGGGTCGGGAACCAGCTCGTCACCGGGCATCGCCTCGAGCCACTCCTCCTTGCTGGCGCCCCACCGGTTGTAGCGCTCCCTAAGCCACGGCGACCCGACGAGCGTGTACGCGATGGCGGCAGCGCCACGCACCGCGTCCCAGGCACCGCTCCGGATCGTGTGCTGGCCATCGGCTGCGACGAGAACGGGGTTCCACTCCACGCTGTCGGGGGCGAACTCGAGCACGGCGTACGTGAAGTCGCCGTCCGGCAGGTGCCAGACCGCCGACCCGCGGGTCGGGATCCAGCTGCCGTCAACCTCCTGCCAGCCGTCGAGCGGGGTCGACCACGGCGCGCGTACGAGACCTCCCGGCAGGTCGACGTACCGATCCTCGGTCTGGAAGTCCACGGGGGCGCCGCGCTCGTCGAGCACGACCCGGGCGCTCACCGTACGTCCGGCATCGGTGAGGCTCAGTTCAAAGGAGGAGTCGTCGACCTCCTGGAAGCTGACCGGCGCCCGAAGGAGCATCGACGGCGCCATCAGGACCGCGTCGTTCAACCAGGTGGTCAGCTCCCCGATGTCGAACGGGTCGCCTTGGCCATCGGCGACGACGACCGTGTCGAAGAGCTTGCCCAGCATGCGACCGCGACCGTCGAGGTAGCTGTCCCGCCCCACCATCGTCAGGAGTCCCCCGGCCATGGTGATCCGCATCCAGAACACCCGCGAGATCGGCTCGGTCCTGTTGTACTGCCACACGTCCGCTCGCATGAAGGGCTGCCCTGGCCGCATCCGGAACTCGCCGCGCAGGTGCGCGCGGAACGACGTCACGGCGGGGCGTCCGACCACCCCCATGGACCGCAGATAGCGCTGTACGGTCGCCGGCAAGTCGGCGACCTCGTCCTCGGTGACGATGCCCGGTGGTGGCGGGGTCCCGAGGGAACGTGCATCGCGATCGAGACGCTCTCCCAGATCGCGACCCAGAAGACTGGCAAGCATGGGTTGGACCTCCACCTTCGCGCTAGGCGTCCGGGACGCCACAGACGGGCGAGCGGGCCGTGTCAATCATAGGTACGACCAGGGCGGCTACCGGGCGATTTGGCGCGGTTGCTGGATGCCGTGATCAGTCCTGGCGATCCAGACGACGATGGCGAGGATCACTACGACGAGGGTCAGGGTGACTGGGCCGTCGCCCACGCCGAGTCCTGCGCCCCTGCTAGCCGGTTTGGCGACCCAATCGGCGAAGGAGGCGCCCAAAGGGCGGGTCAGGACGTACGCGGCCCAGAACGCCACCACCTCGTTCAGCCGCCACCAGCGCCATGCCGCCCACGGGATCAGGATGGCGGCAAGGAAGATCAGCCCGGATTCGAGGTAGCCCAGTTTCAGGGTCATCGCGGTCAGGTCTCCGGCGGCCGTGCCGAGCGCGAACGTCGCCAGAACCGTCGCCCAGTAGAACAACTCCCGCCGCCGGGTGGTGATCGAGTGGATCGACAGGGTGCCCTCGGACCGCCGCCAGACGACCAAGCAGGCCGCCACGGCGATGGCATAGGCGGCAGAGGTGACGGGGTACGGCACCCCGAGGACGACGTGGATCGCGTCAGCCGCCATGGTGCCGAACACGGCGACCATGGCCACGGTCGCCCAGTACGTGGCCGGCCGGTACCTGTCGGCACGCAGCTGGTACCACAGCGTTACCCCCAGCCCGACGGCTCCTACCCCTGCGGCAAGGGCGATGCTGTGGGCAGCGAGCCAGTCAGAGGCGGCCTCACCCATGCCTGTCGTGAGAACCTTCACGACCCAGAAGACCGCGGTCACCTCAGGGACTTTCGCGAGCAAGGCACTGGACCGGCGAGTCGGCTCGGCTTGGGTACGCGCATCTGTCACGTCGACCCACGCTAGCAAGGGGGTGTTGCGGCGAGTACGCGCGACCTGTCAGGACGCCCCTGTCACGAACGGCAGGGACCGGTTGCCCGGCCCGAAGTTCTTCAACAGGACGAGGTCCTCGGTCTGGCTGGCGTTGACGATCCGGAGGCCGGCCTGCGCCGCAGACTCGGACACGAAGAACTCGTCCTCAGTGAGTTGGCCGAACCGGGCGAGCGTCGCGGCCGAGGCCGTGTGGGTGCCGAGCCGTCCGTGGCCCTGGACGACGATCACGCCGTACGCATCGGTGTCGCTGACCGTGACGGCATGTCCAGGCTTCACAGTCAGCTCTTTCGCACTGAACATGGGCGACTTGAACACGATCCACTTCTCGACGTACGCGACACCGCCGTCCGCCGCGGACTGTGCGGTCTCGAAGGGCAGCAGTCGGCGGGTGACCGCGAAGTTCGGATCGATGTTCTTGTCCCAGTCGAGCAACTCGATGATGTAGTCGAGGTCACCCACCCGATGGGCCGGGACGTCCTTCCACAGCAGTTCCTCCGGTACCTCGCGGTGGTTGCTCCACGACTCGCACATACACAGGACGTCGGAGGCCGCCTGCGGTTCGTACGTGCAGGCGCTGCCAGGGGCGTGCAGGACTCCTCCGGGGATGTCCCAACCCGTCCCGAGCTGGGTCCGGTAGCCGAGGGACAGCTCGGTGATGCGGTTGTCGCCGCCGCGGCCGAACCACTCAAGCCGTTCCTTGAGCGCGTCCACCGTGATGCCCGGTTGGAGGCCGAGGAACGAGATGGGCTGATCCGCCAGACGGTTGTTCATCTGCGGGGAGTAGTAGTACGCCTCGGGCTTGCCGACCTTTCCCAGGGGGAAGGCGTCCTCGTCGCGGTGATGCACGTGGAAGGGCAGTGCTCCCTCGTTGTCGAAGAACTTCGCGAACACCGGCCACTTGCCGTACGCGTCCCAGATCCGCGCGCCGATGAGCCCCTCGGCGTGGTAGGCGATGAACTCGTCGAACGGCAGCAAGCCACCCTCCGGGTCGACCACAAGGCTCAGTCCCTCGTACGCCGTGGCTGCCGGGCCGTTGTCGGCGAGGATCGGGGACGCGATCCAACGCTCGTCGATCCCACCGCGATCCCGGCCGTACGCGTAGTAGTCGTCGGGGTGCAGGCGGAGCCGCCGACCGGGCGTCGAGAAGACGCGGGGCACCCAGGTGGGGGCCAGCCGGACGACGCCGTCACCGGCCTCCAGGGAGCGCTCGGCGCCCAGTCTGGTGAATTCGACGGTCTCGAACGGCATGGTCACGATTCTCCTTCGGGACGCTCAGGAGCCGGGCGAGTCGTCAGGGGGAAGGGTCGAGGGCTCCTCCGACGTGATGATGACCCGGGCGCCGACCTCGGCGGCGTGGTCGAGCAGCGCCTGTGAGGGGCGTGCTTCGGTGATCAGCGTGGTGTTCGCGGTGAGGCAGCCAACTTCGGCGAACTGCTTGCGGCCGAACTTCGTACTGTCCGCCAGGAGGACGGAGTGGCTGGCGGAGTCCATCATCCCGCGCATCATCCCAGCCTCCGGCAGGCTGGTCGTCGAGACCACCCCGTCGTCGGAAACACCGCCGACGCCGATGAACGCCCAGTCCGCGTGCAGGGCACCGAAGCTGCCGGCGCCGTCAGCCAGGACGACCGGGCCGATCGTCACCTGGGACCGCAGGCGGAAGGACCCCCCGAGGACGTACACCTCGCGGGCGCCGCGGGTGTAGAGCTCCTCGGGTAGGGGCAGGTTGTTCGTCACGAC
>JADGPB010000220.1 GCA_017882655.1 Propionibacteriales bacterium | reverse complement strand
GCTCATGGTCTCGACCGCGATCGTGCGGAGGACCCGTCGGCCGTCGGCGAACGTCTGGAGGTTGCTCTCGCCGTAGATCCGGTCGAGCTCGAAGCTCGGCACCTCGGTGACCCGCAGCCTGCTCTGCACCACACGGATGGTGACGAGGGTCTCGATCTCGAAGCCGTCACCCCAGACACGGGCGCCGCCGTCCGGTGCCGGGAGTCGCGGATCGGGCAGGCCCAGCATCGGGACGACGTCACGCCACATGGCGTTGTAGCCGTAGCAGAGATCGGTGAACCGTGTACCGAGGCGCAGGTTGCTGAGCAGGTTGAGTCCGACGTTGCCAGCGCGGCGGAGCCTGGTCAGGTCATCGCTGCCGCCGCCCGGAAGGTAGCGGGAGCCCTTGGCGAAGTCGGCTCCGTCGACGAGTGCCTCGACGAACGCCGGGATCTCGCACGGATCCGCGGACCCGTCAGCATCGAGGGTCACGACGATGTCGCCCGTCGCTGCGTGCATCCCGCAGACAAGAGCATTGCCCTTGCCCCGGCGGGTCTGCTGAAGAACCTTGACGTCCGGGATCAGATCCCTCGCCACTTCGATGGTGTCGTCCGCCGAGCCGCCGTCGACCAGGACGACCTCGTACCCCTCGGACAAGTCAGGGAGGAGAACCTCCAGATTGCGCGCCTCGTTGAGTGTCGGAAGGACGATCGAGACGCGTGGCTGTGCCAGATTTCTGCCACCGAGCATGGCTACTCCTGTTAAGACTTCCCCAAGTCACCGCCCCCCACAGGCGGTATGAGAGCAACTTACTCGACATCCAGGGATTCTGAAAGTCTGCATCTCGCAGGAATATTCCGGCGGTACAAGGGCTTACACAGGTATTTGAGCTCGTCGTGCGCGTGAGACGGTCAGTTAAGCGGTCCTCAACGAAGGTGGCGCAGGTTCTCGAAGAACAGCGTGGCAACAAAGCCAACGAGAAGGACCGCGGCGGGCAGCACCATGGCGTCGCTCAGCGCCGCTGACAGGCCGGCCCTGACGAACGGCGGCAGCGCGGCAGTCGTACCGAACGACAGGGACGGACCCTGCGCGCCCGGGAGATGCGAAGCGATCCGCGACTCCATGAGCACCGCGATGGCCGCCGAACCGATGACCGAGCCCACCTGACGCACCGTGTTGTACACGCCCGATCCGGACCCCGCTGACTGCGGCGGCAGGTTGCGGTTGGCACCCGTCGCCAGCGTGCCCCAGACGAACGAGCTGAAGATGCCGAGGAACAGGGCGGGTAGGAGGATCTGCCACGTGGCTGAGTCCGGCGTCATGACGCGAGAGAGCCAGTAGATCGTGGCCGCCTGACCCAGAAGGCCCACGCTCGCGAGGTAGCGAGGATGTACGCGGTCCACCATTCGGCCGGCGATCGGTGCCATGACGATGCTGGCGACCGCCTGCGGGGCCATGAGCAGTGCGGCGTGCGTCGGGTTCAGCCCGCGCACCACCTGCGCGTAGATCATGAAGGGGAAGATCATCGCCGTGATGCTGAACCCGACGGCGGTGATGGCGACCGACGAGACACTGAAGTTCCGGTCGGAGAACAAGCTCAGCGGTACGAGCGGTTCGCTCTTCTGACGCCACTGCCACCACACGAAGACGACGAGCAGTACGGCTCCGAGCACGATCAGCGCGGGCACGCTGATGATGCCGGTGATCGTGCCCCAGTTGTACGTCTCGCCTTCCTGAATCGCGAAGACCACACAGAACAGGCCGACAGCGCTGAGTACGACGCCGATCCAGTCGAACGTGTGCGTGTGGGTCGTCAGCTTCGGGACGAGCCGGGCGACCAGGATCACGGTGAGGATGCCGATCGGTACGTTGATGAGGAAGATCCACTCCCACCCGGCGGCGTCGATGAGGATGCCGCCGAGGATCGGGCCGACGAGCGCCGCAACCCCTGCAGTGGAGCCCCAAAGTGCCATGGCGCCACCGCGACGCTGTGGCGGGAAGATCCGTGCGATCACCGTCATGGTCTGCGGCGACATCATCGATCCGCCAAGGCCCTGGACGACCCGCGCGACGATGAGCCAGCCGATGCCGAGGCCGAGGGTGCCGGTCAACCCACACCAGGCGGAGGACAGGGTGAAGATGACCAGGCCGATCATGTAGACCCGCTTGGGTCCGATCCGATCGCCGAGGCGACCGGTGATGAGCATGGGTACGGCGAACGCCAGCAGGTAGGCGCTCGTCACCCAGACCACCGTGTCGATCCCGGTGTTGAACGCGCGCATCAGCGCAGGCGTGGCGACGGAGACGATCGTCGAGTCGACCAGGATCATGAAGAACCCGAGGACCAGCGCCCACAGCGCAGGCCATGCGTCCTTGGGCACCGCCACTTCGCTGGGAGGTGCGGAGAACGCCGCTGCGTCCTGGGTCGTCACGTCGGCGTCGGCCATGAGAGATCTCCTGTCTGGATGCGGTCGCGCAGAACCGCAACCCATTCACGTTCGTGGCGTTGCTGAGAAGTCGCGTACGACCCGTACAACAGGTAGATCTCGTCGACATTCCGGCGATAGGCATGGGCGAGGAGCTCACCGTGCTCAGCGATCTGTGCGTCGAGGGCCGCGATTCTCGCATCAAGGGCGCGCAGCACCTCGCTGGAGGACAAGTTGTGCAGCTCTCCGATCCCGGCGTGGTCGGCTTGGGACAACCGGGTCGGCGCGGCCAAGAGCTCGCACAGCCGGCTCCGCATGGTGTCGCGGCCGAGATCGAGGATCTCGTACGTGGTCCGCTCAGGCCTGTTGCCGACGTGCTCCGCTTTCGTTGGACGCACGTACCCCTTCTCCACCAGGCGTGACACGGCGTTGTACAGCGAGCCGATGCTGACGGGCAGCGCCACGTCCTCATGGCGCTCCCGAAGCGTCTGGAGCATCTCGTACGGATGCATCGGCCGCTCAACGAGAAGAGCCAGCACGGCCACGGCGACGGGCGGCATCGCCGTACTGTTCCGGATTGAATGTTCCACGTAGAACATTCAACGACGAATGCGGACGATCTGTCAATCCGCCGCCTTCACCGCCACCGGGAACTCCGGACACGGTCCACTAGGGTTCTCCGTATGACTTCGCACGTTCTCGCTGCCGTCGCATGGCCTTATGCGAACGGTCCCCGTCACATCGGACACGTGTCCGGGTTCGGCGTCCCCTCCGACGTCTTCTCCCGCTACCAGCGGATGATGGGCAAGAACGTGCTGATGGTCTCCGGGACCGACGAGCACGGCACGGCGATCCAGGTGCAGGCCGACAAGGAAGGCCTGACGCCGCGGCAGACGGCCGACAAGTACCACGGTGTCATCGCCGGCGACCTGAAGAACCTCGGGCTGACGTACGACCTGTACACGCGGACCACCACGAAGAACCACGCAACCGTCGTCCGGGAGCTGTTCCGGGCGCTGCACGCCAACGGCTACATCGTCGCGAAGACGCAGCTCGGCGCGATGTCTCCGTCGACCGGCCGTACGCTGCCGGATCGCTACATCGAGGGCACCTGCCCGCACTGCGGCTACGACGGTGCGCGCGGCGACCAGTGCGACAACTGCGGCCGTCAGCTCGACCCGATCGAGCTCAAGAACCCGCGGTCGCGGATCAACGGCGAGACGCCGCTGTTCATCGAGACCGAGCACCTCTTCCTCGACCTGCCTGCGCTCGCCGAGTCCCTCGGCTCGTGGCTGGAGACGCGGCACGACTGGCGCCCCAACGTCCTCAAGTACAGCGCCAACCTCATCTCCGAGCTCCGGCCCCGGCCGGTGACCCGTGACCTCGACTGGGGCATCCCGATCCCGGTCGAAGGGTGGGACGACCAGCCGATGAAGCGCATCTACGTATGGTTCGACGCGGTGGTCGGCTACCTGTCGGCGTCCATCGAATGGGCCCGCCGCAGCGGCAACCCGGAGGCCTGGCGCGACTGGTGGCTGAACCCTGACGCAGCCAGCTACTACTTCATGGGCAAGGACAACATCACCTTCCACTCGGTGATCTGGCCGGCCATGCTGCTCGGCGCGAACGGGCAGGGCGCCCGCGGCGGCACGCCCAGCGCGTTCGGCACGCTCCGCCTGCCGACGGAGATCGTGTCGAGCGAGTACCTCACGATGTCCGGCTCGAAGTTCTCGACCTCGCGCAACACTGTCCTGTACGTGGGGGACTTCCTCGCCGAGTACGGCCCGGACGCACTGCGCTACTTCATCTCGGTCGCCGGTCCCGAGAGCCAGGACGCCGACTTCACGTGGGACGAGTTCGTACGACGCACCAACACCGAGCTGGTCAACGAGTGGGGCAACCTCGTCAACAGGTCCATCTCGATGGCGCACAAGGGCATCGGCGCAATCCCGACGCCGGGCACGCTGACCGACTCTGACGCCACCCTGCTCGCCGCCTCTGCCGGCGCGTTCACGACCGTCGGCAACCTCCTCGAACGCTGCCGGTTCAAGGCCGCGATCAGCGAGTCGATGCGGGTCGTGAGCCTCGCGAACAAGTACCTGTCCGAGCAGGAGCCGTGGAAGCTCAAGGACGACACCGCCCGCCGGGACACCGTGTTGAACACGGCCCTCCAGGTGGTCTCCGATGCCAACACGATGCTCACGCCGTTCCTGCCGCACGCCTCGCAGCAGATCCACGAGGCCCTCGGCGGCACCGGAGTCTGGGCCGCCCAGCCCGACCTCGTGGAGGTCGACGAGGAGGGCGGCCCCTCGTACCCCGTCCTCACCGGCGACTACACCAAGCAGCAGGCGCGCTGGGCGTCGATTCCGCTGCCGGCCGGCCGGCCGCTGGCCAAGCCCAGCCCGCTGTTCACGAAGCTGGACGACACGCTCGGCGAGACGGGCCCCAGCTGGGCTCCGATCGGCTGAGCCGATGGCGATCCCCGATTTCGTCGTCGCGCTGCGTACCAGGATCGGCACAGCGCCGCTGTGGCTGTCCGGCGTCACGGCCGTGGTGCTCAAGGGCGATCAGCTCCTTCTCGTACGGCGCGCTGACACCGGCGCTTGGACCCCGGTCACCGGGATCATCGACCCGGGCGAGCAGCC
>JADGPB010000219.1 GCA_017882655.1 Propionibacteriales bacterium | reverse complement strand
GTCGCTGAGGCGAGAGCGGCCGGCTTCGACGACGTCTCGCTCGACCTCATCTACGGGACGCCGGGCGAGTCGATCGACGAATGGCGCACGTCGCTGGATGCCGCGCTGGCCGCGGGGCCCGACCACGTCAGCGCGTACGCACTCATCGTCGAGGACGGCACCCCGCTGGCCCGCAGGATCAGGCGCGGGGAGCTGCCGGCGCCCGACGACGACGACCTCGCCGACAAGTACCTGCTGGCGGACGAGTTGCTCGGCAGTGCAGGGTATGAGTGGTACGAGCTCAGCAACTGGGCGCGTCCCGGTCACGCGTGCCGCCACAACGTCGCGTACTGGCTCTCCAAGGACTGGTGGGGGATCGGCGCCGGCGCCCATTCCCATGTGGGCGGGGTGCGCTGGTGGAACGTGAAGCACCCGGCCGCGTACGCAGAGAGGCTGGGTACGGGCCGCAGCCCGGGACACGCCCGCGAGGTACTCACCGCCGACCAGCGCCGCGTCGAGCGGGTGCTGCTCGAGATCAGGCTCGCGGAAGGGATGCCCGTGTCGCGCCTCTTCCCGAGCGAGCTCGGTCGCGTCGATGACATGGTCGCCCGCGACCTGCTCGTACGGACCGGCGACCACCTCGTCCTCACGCTCCAGGGCCGTTTGCTCGCCGACGCGGTCGTCCGCGACCTGCTCGACTGACCGGCGCGTACCGCACTCCGGCGCGTCCTGTCAGCCGTACTCGCGCACTCTGGCCTAGCCTCGCTAGGTGCCCATCGACCGCTACCGCGACGTCCTCGCGCCGGAGAACCAGCCGCGCAAGGTGCCGCCGCCGAAGGTGACGGTCGAACGAGACATGGTCGTCGAGGAGGGCCTCACCGGTTTCTGCGGCGCCGTGGTCGCGTGGGAGAACGGCATCGTCGTGCTCGAGGACCGCAAGCTCAAGCGCCGCTCGTTCCCGATGGGCAAGGGCTTCCTCCTCGAAGGCCGACCGGTCGAGCTCGTCTCCCCGGCGCGTCAGGCACCGGTGCGTCAGACCCACACGGCGTCCGGATCGCGGATCGCTCAGGCCGCGACAGCCCGGGTCGCCGTGCCGTCCCGGATCTACGTCGAGGGCCGCCATGACGCCGAGCTCGTCGAGAAGGTCTGGGGCGATGACCTGCGCCACGTGGGGGTCGCGGTCGAGTACCTCGGCGGTGTCGACGACCTGCCCGCCATCGTGGAGCAGTTCCGACCGAATGCGGAGCGGCGTCTCGGCGTGCTCGTCGACCACCTCGTACCGGGCAGCAAGGAGACGCGCCTCGTCGACCAGGTACGTGCCGGGGGCTTCGGTGCGTACGTGCTCGTCACCGGCCACTCGTACATCGACATCTGGCAAGCGGTGAAGCCCGCCACGCTCGGCATCCCGGCGTGGCCCGACGTGCCCAAGGGCGAGGACTGGAAGAAGGGCACGTGCGCGCGGCTCGGCTGGCCGCACGCCGACCAGGCCGACATCGCCGCGGTCTGGCGCGCCATCCTCAAGAAGGTGACGTCGTGGAAGGACCTCGACCGGCGCCTCGTCACCGAGGTCGAACGGCTCATCGACTTCACCCAGGAGCTCTGAACCCCGACGTCACAGGCAAATCTCCGACGTCACAGGCAAACGGATGCCTGTGACGTCGGAGATTTGCCTGTGACGTCGGCCTTTTCGGAGCCCGATAGCCTGGCCAGCGTGGCTGAATCCCTGCACGGTGAGTACAAGGTTCCCGGCGGCAAGCTGGTCGCCGTCGACCTGGCGGTACGCGACGAGCACCTGCACGACGTACGGGTGAGCGGCGACTTCTTCCTCGACCCCGACGAGGCGCTGGAGGTCATCGACGGCGCGCTCGAGGGTGCGAGCGCGGGCATGGCTGTCGTCGAGCTCACCACCCGGATCGAGGCCGCCCTCGTGCTGGCGCGTACCGAAGCGGTCCTGGCGAGACCCGTCACGATGGCCGGCTTCGATGCACGGGCCGTGGCCATGGCTGTACGACGTGCGCTGGGCCACTCGACGGGCTGGGGCGACCACGCGTTCACCTACCTCGACCCGGGACCGCTCGACCCGGCGATGCACGCCGCGCTCGACGAGGTGCTGGGGCGCGAGCTCGCCGCGGGTCGCCGCGGTCCGACGTTCCGCTTCTGGGAATGGGAGAACCCGGCGGTGGTCATCGGCTCGTTCCAGTCGCTGCGCAACGAGATCGACGCGGAAGCCGCCGAGCTGTACGGGGTGCAGGTGGTGCGCCGGATCTCCGGCGGCGGCGCCATGTTCATGGAGGCCGGCAACTGCATCACGTTCTCGCTCGTCGTCCCGGAGTCGCTCGTCGACGGCATGAGCTACGAGCAGTCGTACGCGTTCCTGGACGAGTGGGTGCTGAGCGCGCTGGGAGCTGTGGGGGTCCAGGCGACGTACGCGGGCCTCAACGACATCGCCTCACCTGCGGGCAAGATCGCCGGCGCCGCCCAGAAGCGGTTCGTCGGCGGCGCCGTCCTGCACCACGTGACGATGGCCTACGACATCGACGCCGACAAGATGCTCCAGGTGCTGCGGATCGGCCGGGAGAAGCTCAGCGACAAGGGCACCAAGAGCGCGAACAAGCGGGTCGACCCGGTACGGTCCCAGACGCATCTGCCGCGGGCCGAGGTCATGGCCTCGTTCCTGGCGACGTTCCGCGGGCGGTACACGGTCGTCGACGGCAGCCTCACCGGCGCAGAGGTCGCACAGGCCGGGGAGCTCGTACGCACCAAGTTCGCCAACCCGGAGTGGACCGCACGCGTGCCCTGAGCCCTCCCCGACGTGGGGAGGCGCCTGGTCTCGTCAGCGCTAGCCTTTCGCCGTGACGGAAACGACCCCCGCGGCGATGCGCGTGACGGTTCCTAGCACCGTCACGGGCCTGACCCGCGCCGAGGTCGAGACGCGGGTCGCGGCGGGGGAGACCAACGCCGTGGTCGAGGTGACCAGCCGCCCCCTCTCCGAGATCATCAGGGCGAACGTCTTCACGCGGTTCAACGCCCTCCTTGGCGCCCTGCTCGTACTGGTCCTGTCCACCGGCTCGTACAAGAACGCCCTGTTCGGCATCGCCCTGGTCGTCAACTCGCTGCTCGGCATCGGCCAGGAGTGGCACGCGAAGCGCAAGCTCGACTCGCTCGCGGTGCTGCACGCCCCGACGGCGGTCGTCCTTCGCGACAGCGAGTGCCACGAGATCGCCAGCGCGGACATGGTGCGCGGCGACGTGGTCGCGCTGCGCCCGGGCGACCAGGTGAGCGCTGACGGGGTGGTGCTGGTCGCGGAGAACCTGGAGATCGACGAGTCGAACCTCACCGGGGAGTCCGAGGCGATCGAGAAGGCGGAAGGGGACCCGGTTTCGAGCGGTACGGCGATCGTGGCCGGCACCGGTTGGTACCGGGCCGACGTCGTCGGTCCGAACGCCACTGCGCAGCGCCTCGCCGCCGAGGCGAGACGCTTCACGCGTGCCCACTCCGAGGTGCAGCACTCCACGAACGTCCTGCTGCGCTGGTTGACCTGGATCGTCCTGATCATGTTGCCGATCTCGGCGTGGTCCCAGTGGCATGCCGTCGGAGACCAGGGGTGGCAGAGCGTGGTGCTCCGCACCGCGGCGGGCATGGTCGGGCTGGTTCCCGAAGGCCTCGTCGTGCTGACGACGCTCGCGTTCCTGCTCGCCGCCGTCCAGCTGACCCGCAAGCAGGCGCTGGTGCAGGAGCTGCCGGCCGTGGAGCTGCTCGCACGCGTCGACGTCATCTGCGTCGACAAGACCGGCACGCTCACCCAGGGCGAGATCGGGTTCGAGGGTCTGACGGTCCTCGACGGGGAGTCGGACGAGGTCGTACGACACGTGGTCGCTGCCCTCGCGCACGACACGGCGGGAAACCAGACCAGCCATGCCCTGGCTCGGGCGTTCCCGGACACGACCCTCCAGGTCACGGAGCGCGCCGCGTTCTCGTCAGCCCGGAAGTGGAGCGGTGGCGTCATCGACGGTCAGGCGTGGCTCCTCGGCGCGCCGGACGTGCTGCTCACGACTTCCGTGGATCCGGCCCTTGTCGCCCAGGTCCACGCCTTGTCGGACGCGGGCAGCAGGGTTCTGCTTCTCGCCCGCGCCGACGGGCTTCCGGGAGCCGGCCAGCCGCCGACCGGCGTTCGTGCGGCGGCCGTCCTCGAGCTCGGCGAGCTCGTCCGCGACGATGCCCGGCAGACACTCGACTTCTTCCGCGACCAGGGCGTTCGGGTCATCGTGATCTCCGGCGACACCCCTCGTACGGTGACGGCAGTCGGACGTGCGGTCGGGCTGGACATCAGCGAACCCGTCGACGCGCGGCTCCTGCCCGAAGACCCCGAGGAGCTCGCCGACATCGTGGAGAGGACCACGATCTTCGGTCGCGTCACACCCACCCAGAAGCGCGCGATCGTACGAGCCCTGCAGTCGCGCGGCCACGTCGTGGCGATGACCGGCGACGGTGTCAACGACGTCCTGGCGCTCAAGGACGCCGACATCGGCATCGCGATGGGCAACGGTGCCCAGGCGACCAAGGCCGTGGCACAGCTCGTCCTCCTCGACTCCAAGTTCGCGCACCTGCCGTCCGTGCTCGCGGAGGGACGGCGCCTCATCGGCAACGTGGAGCGCGTCGCGAGCCTGTTCGTCACGAAGAACGTGATGAGCGCCGTGTCGATCCTTGCCGCAGCGTTCTTCGGGCTGGCCTATCCGTTCCTGCCGAGCCAGCTCACGCTGGTGTCCACACTCACGATCGGCGTACCGGCCGCGATCCTGGCGCTGGGACCCAACGACCGCCGGTACCAGCCGGGGTTCCTCCGTCGCGTGCTCGCGATCTCCGTGCCCGCGGGGATCGTGGCGGGCATCAGCGCCTTCACCGTCTACGCGGCGTTGAGCCACGGCAGGGTGGACGAGCCCCTCGCGTCCACCGCAGCGCTCACGTCGCTGCTCGTGACGATGTTGTGGCTTCTGGGCTGTCTGGCACGTCCGTACCGGCCGTGGAAGGTCGTCGTGGTTGTCTCGATGGCAGCCCTCGCCGCCCTCGCGTAC
>JADGPB010000218.1 GCA_017882655.1 Propionibacteriales bacterium | reverse complement strand
ACATGCCGATCCCGTACTGGCTCCCGATCTCGACGATGGCGTTGTTCGGAGTGACGACGCCGTGGGTGAAGTACGGGGTCGAGTGCGTGGTCATCGCGTACGGGAAACCGGCCGGCCCCACGCCGATCCACTTCGAGCGCACCAGAAGGACGACGCCGTCCCGGATGAGGTTGAACTCGTCGCCGGCGGAGAAAGCGGCGTCGGTGGCGCCGCCGAACAGCGTGCCGACCTGCTGCCACAGCGAGCCCAGCAGCGACCGCCCTTGCGGGAGCGCGACGATGACGACGGCGAGGAGGGCGATCCCGATGCGTCGTCCCCAGCTGTACACGGCGAGCCAGCACACCGCCGCGACTACGAACAGCGTGAGCCCGAGCGTCGAACCGGTGCGCCATAGGAAGTACGGCATCGGCACGCACACCGCCACGTACGCCCAGCGCAGTCGCCGGTCGTGCTCCAGCGACCAGCCGACCGCCATGACGACCGCGGCCATCACGAAGACCGCCGCGAGCTGGCTCGGCGTCTGGAACGGCCCGGCGATCTCGGACCACCCGGCGGTGTCCCGGCGGTCGGCGGCGAGGTAGAAGTTGGGGAGCCGGTTCCCGGTGACGACCTCCCAGAGATCGACGACCTCGACGAGCACTGTCATGTACAACCAGCCACGGGCGATAGTCAGAACGGTCTCGGCCGTGCGGTAGAGCTGTACGAGCGCCACCGCGAACGCGAACATCAGCCCGACGCTCAGCAGCTCGTGCCAGGCGGCATCCGTCGGGGGCTTGGACCACGCCAGCGCGATGATGCCCGAGACCTGGAACGCGATCCCGATGCCCAGCATCGTGAAGAACGTCCGCGAGCGGTCCTGGAACCTCCACCAGTCCCACGCGGCGGTGAGGAAAAGTACGGCGACGGCTACTCGGAACGTCGTCAGGGTCCCGGCGCCCCACAGCGGTCCGGCGGCGGCGAGGCTCGGTGTGGCGATGAGGAACCACCCCACCCAGCGCGGGGTCGGCCGTTGCTTGGCCCCCCGTACGGGTTTCGTGACGTCATCGATCCGCGCGGTCATCGCGACCCAGTCTCTACCGCCGAGCCGACTTCTCGCGCGGTGGATACGGATTCGGGCCCAGCCGACACGCGTCGAGCGAACGCCACGACCTTCGCTCGTACCACCCAATGCACCGTGCCAGCCTATGACCCAGCCGGACACCGTCCCCGCTCAAAGCCAAGCCTGTAGGCGTCGAGCCGCTCGGTCGAAGCAAATCCGCCGAGTCGGCGGCGGGTACCAAGAGACTCTGGCGGCGGGTCGATGGTACGGGTCACTCATCTCCAGCTGCTCTTTCAGCCCTTGAGGAGCTTGTCGAACGGGGTGACGTTGTCGAACGGGTCGTCCGGGACTGCCCTCGGCGACCCGACCACGAGGTCGGCCAGCTCGGTGGCGGCGGTCGTGATCCTCTCCGAGAAGTCGGCCGATCGCGCGCCGCCGAAGTCCTCGGTAGCCGCGAAGACAGCCGCGGGTACGGTGATGGCCCGCAGGTACGAGAACAGCGGCCGCATGGCGTGCTCAAGCACCAGCGAGTGGCGGGCCGTCCCGGCGGTGGCGGCCAGGAGTACCGGCTTGCCGCGGAGCAGGTCCGGGCCGAGCACGTCGAAGAAGGTCTTGAACAGGCCGGAGTACGACGCCGAGAACACCGGGGTGACGACGATCAGCCCGTCAGCGTGGCCTACGGCCTCGATCGCCTCCGCCAACGCGCCCGTCGGGAATCCCGTGAGCAGGTGGTCGGCCAGCGGGTGGGCGAGCTCGCGGAGCTCGATGACGCGCAGGTCGGCCGCGTCGCCGTGCCCCCTGAGGGCGACATCGGTGGCGGTGGCGAGCTGGTCGGCGAGCAGCCGGGTCGACGACGGGTTGGACAACCCGCCGCTCACGACGACGATCGAGCGGGTCATGCCGGTACCGACTCGCTGATCCGCGCCGCTAGCAGCGAGTCGTGCGTCGGGGCATCCGGAACGCCGGGCTTCCGCAGGGCGGCGAACTCCTTGCGAAGGACGGGTACGACCTCGTCACCGAGCAGGTCGAGCTGCTTGAGCACGGTGCTCAGCGGGAGGCCGGCGTGGTCCATGAGGAAGAGCTGGCGCTGGTAGTCGCCCACGTACTCGCGGAAGCCGAGCGTCCGCTCGATCACCTGCTGCGGCGACCCCACGGTCAACGGCGTCGACTCCATGAAGTCCTCGAGCGAGGGGCCATGCCCGTACACGGGCGCGACGTCGAAGTACGGCCTGAACTCAGCGAGAGCGTCCTGGCTGTTGCGGGCCATGTACACCTGGCCGCCGAGACCGACGATCGCCTGGTCGGCCGTGCCGTGGCCGTAGTGCTCGAAGCGCCGACGGTAGAGCGCCACCATCTGCTGCGTGTGTGACGCAGGCCAGAAGATGTGGTTCGAGAAGAAGCCGTCACCGTAGTAGGCGGCCTGCTCCGCGATCTCCGGGCTGCGGATCGAGCCGTGCCATACGAACGGGGCGACGCCGTCCAGCGGCCGGGGCGTGGAGGTGAAGCCCTGCAGCGGCGTACGGAACTTCCCGTCCCAGGTGACGACCTCGTCGTCCCACAGCCTGCGGAGCAGCGCGTAGTTCTCGACCGCCAGCGGGATGCCGTCGCGGATGTCCTTGCCGAACCACGGGTAGACCGGACCGGTGTTGCCGCGGCCGAGCATGAGGTCGACGCGACCGTCGGACAGGTGCTGGAGCTGGGCGTAGTCCTCGGCGATCCGTACAGGGTCCGTCGTCGTGATCAGCGTCGTCGCCGTCGAGAGCAGGATCTTCGACGTCTGCGCGGCGACGTACGCCATCGTCGTGGTCGGGGAGCTCGCGGCGAACGGCGGGTTGTGGTGCTGGCCGAAGGCCACGACGTCGAGCCCGATCTCCTCGGCCTTCTTCGCGATCTCGACGGTCGCCTTGATCCGCTCGTGCTCGGTCGGGGTACGTCCCGTCGTGGGATCCGTGGTGACGTCACCGATGGTGAAGATGCCGAACTGCATTGGACTCGCGCTCCTGAGAAGTAGTTGAAAGCGAAACGATATGGGGGAGCTCGGTATTCCCGGGGACCCGTTCGGCGCCTCGATCTGGCGTGGCACTCACGATGACCCTTACCCCTAGTGTGCGTTCATGACCTTCTCCATCGCCGCACATTCCGGCGACGCCTGGGGCGTCGCTGTCGCCAGCAAGTTCGTCTGCGTCGGAGCGGTCGTCCCCGAGGTGCGGGTCGGCGTGGGAGCCGTGGCCACGCAGTCGTTCTGCCGGTTCGCGTACCGGGCCGAGATCCTCGGCGCGCTGGCCGACGGTACGTCGGTGCAGGCGGCGCTCGACGCCGCGGTCGCAGGTGACGAGGGCCGCGAGACACGGCAGGTCGGCGCGGTCGGGCCCGACGGCGCCGCGACGTACACGGGAAGCGAGTGCATGGACTGGGCCGGCGGCATCGCGAAGGGCGACGGAGTAGAGGCGTACGCGATCCAGGGCAACATCCTCACTGGATCCGACGTCGTCGCCGAGATGGAGCGGGCTTTCCTCGCAACGGTCGGACAGTCGCTGGACAAGCGCTTGTTGGCGGCGCTTCTGGCCGGCGATGCGGCCGGCGGTGACTCTCGGGGACGCCAGAGCGCGGCTCTCGTGGTGCATGCGCCCCGCGCCGGCTACGACGCCAGTGGCATCCTCACTGACGTGCGCGTCGACGATCACCCGGATGCGCCCACCGAGCTGGCGCGGGTGCATGACGTCGCCACACTGGTCCTGGGCAGCCCCGAGGATGTACAGCCGTTGCAGGGAGAGCTGTACGTGGAGGTGGCAGGGCATCTCCAGCGCCTGGGCTGTGACGGTCCTGACCTCGACGCCGCACTCGGCGCGTGGGCGGGCGTCGTCAACCTCGAGAACCGCCTCGTGCCAGGTGGCATCGACTCGCGAGTACTCGCCGAGCTGCGCCGCGCCCAGTCGTCCGTGTCCGGCTAGTTGGGCGCCATCCCAGGACGCACCTCACCGCGAGCGACGGCCTCGGCGGGCGTCGGCTCGGCATCGACAACGTGCTGGGCAGGTGTGAGGGTCGGCTCTCCCCCGACGGCGGCGGCCGGTTCGATCGCCTTCTGGTTGTCGGTAGCAGCGACGGCGATGGGCACGTCGCTCCCTGTCGAGAGTCGCACCACCATCCAGGCGGCCACGGCGAAGCCGAGTGTTCCGAGGATCCAGGTCCCCATCGGTCCAACTACCCCGTTGCTCCACCACTCGATGGCGCGCCCGGGCGTCATGGGTCCGTCCATTCCGGTCGTGTAGCGGCGGATGTTGACCATCAGCGCGACGCTGTTGGCACCAGAGACCACCATCCAGGTGAACCAGGCGATCGGGCGAGACAGGCGTATGGCCTGGTCAGGCCGAGACCCGGTGAGCGTCACGAGCGAGACGACTGGCAGGAGCGGGAGGATGTAGCGCGGCTGCAGGCCTTGGCCCACGACGAGGTGGGACACCTGCAGGATGTACAAGGGCAGCGCCACCAGGACGAAGATGCCAGCCCCGGCGACCAGGGCCTTTATCCACGACAGGCGTGCTGCCCCGGCCATCAGCAAGAACGCGCACACCATGATCGTCGGCACGTACACCATTGGCGGCATCGGCGTGTCCAGCCACCCCAGGTTGCCCAGGCCCTGGTTGCCAAACAGCACGTAGGGGATGTTGACGATGTTGGCGAACAGCAAATGCCAACCCGCGCTCACGTTGGAGGAGCCGAGGCCTCCTGACAGCGCCGAGTCCGCCTGGGAGGACGTTCGGTACACGATGCCCCCGACCACCACTATGGCTACCGGGAGAACAAGCCGCATCAGGTGGCGCCGTACCGAGCGGTAGTGCAGGCCAGTGAGCGCCAGTGCGGCCAGGACGGTGTACAGAGCGGCGTCCGTGCGTGCGCCGGCCGCGAGGCCGACGCCCACTGCAGCGAGCGCGCCGTTGACGATCACGCGGCTGCGAGCTTCGGCGATCCAGTACGAATGGAGGGCGAAGGCTGCCGTGGTGACGCCGATGACAGCCCAGCTGCTGGGATTCGCCGA
>JADGPB010000217.1 GCA_017882655.1 Propionibacteriales bacterium | reverse complement strand
GGAGATGCCTGGGCGGTCGCACTCCAACCGCGACCGCCCAGGCATCTCCGACAACCGTGACCAGTGGTCTACGTCACCGTGACGAAGAGGGGCACGATCGTCAGCGAGACTGAGCCCCCGGCGACCTCGACCACGCGCTCGCGGAGACCTGGCGTGTTCGCCAGCACGTTGACCTGAAGCACACCGCCCGGGTGATCGGCCGGCACCACCGACGTCACGCCTTCGATCTTCGCGTCCCGCACTCGTGTCGCCGCAGTGAGCAGTTCCGCCAACGGACCTTGTGTCGGAACGGAACCGATACAGGCGGGCCCGTCCCAGTACTTCCGGACCTCCACCTCAGCAGCAGCGAGCTTCCCGGATGTGGCCACCATGAGCCGACGGTTGTCGACGTCGAACCAGTACGCCTCCAAACCCTGGAAGCTGAGTCCATCCTTCATTGAGCTCCCTGTGCCGGGCAGCGTCTTCTCGCAGGTGATCAGCGCGGTCGCAGGGGCGGGGGACGGCACGGGGTTGCTGTAGGACACGCTCGTGTCCTCGACCCGGGTCACCGCAGTGGCGGCGACCTTCTTCCCGTCGAAATGCCCCCACACGTAGGCATCCGCGCTCGATGTTCCAGAGCTGGTCGTCCGCCACCAAACCTGGCTCCATGCCAAGCCGCTGACCGGGACGGTCGTCTCGCAGCTCCGGGCCAGTGTCCGGGAGTAGATGCAGAGCGCATCCGGCCTGTCCGTACCAGTCAGTCTTCCGAACGCCAGGCGGGGAGCGCTGTAGTCCGCAGGGTCGTCGCCTCCGTTCATCGGCACGAAGCTCGACATCGGAGTCGCCGACGGATACGGGAACTCGGGCGACGGCGCGCCGCCCGGCATGGCCTGTACCGGCCTCATGAACAAGGCTCCCACGGCCACAGCGAGAGCGAGTCCCGCGACGGACAGTCCGGTGAGCAGCACATTGGCCCGGCGTCGAGCACCGCGCGCTGACCGGGTTGCTCGCTCGGCGACGTCGACCGGATCGAGGAGAAGCGCGGACGCGTGGGTCGGCTTGAGCTCCATGAGCTCGTCGAGTGGATCAGTCATGGACGGGCACCTCTTTCATCGTGGTGCGCGCGCGATGGACGCGTACGCGGAGAGCGCCGGGCGTGATGCCCAGCACTCGGGCGGCATCGATCCCGCTGAGCCCGTCCCAGGTCGTGAGGAGCAAGGCTTCGCGGGACACCTCGTCGAGGCCCGCGAGCGCTTCGGTGATCTCGCGCCGCCGCAAGGCAGTGATCTCCGCCGAGGGCGACGACGTCTCGATCAGGTCGATCAGGCGAGCAGTGATCTCGCCCGCGCTGACTTCCTTGCGCCGGACCTGCCGCGTGACATTGCGCGCAGTAACGATGAGCCACGGCATCGGGTCGTCCAGACGTTCGATCCGCTTGCGCCACGCCACGGTGAACGTCTCGGCGACGATGTCCTCCGCGTCACGCAGGGACGTGTGCCGCAGGACGTACGAGGCAACGCGATCCACGTACCGACCGTAGAAGTCCTCGAAGTCCATACTTGGTAATCCACTTTCCAGCCCGGATGTTACGGACCCGCCGTTCTTTCGATACCCCGCTGACAACCTCGCCCGTCGGGGCTACCACTCATGGCTCCAAGAGTGGCAGCCGCGAGCTTTCCTCCACGCTCGCCCTCGCCCAACGACCAGCAATCGTCGAACAGGCTGAGTGCATACAGCGTCGTGGAGCCTGGCACCGATCTGGATCCAACTGAACCGGGGCGCGGTTCCGCGGCATACGACTCAGGCGGGATGAACTGCGGGATCCCATCCGCGCCCATCCGGATCCGCCACTGGTCCGGGGGCCGTGCGTATCCATCGGCGTCCACAACTGGTGGTGCTGGTTCGCACAAGTGATGGTGCCTGACACACAACGCGACGAGATTGTCGAGACACGTGGGCCCGCCGTCCTGCCAGGGGCGGGCGCGGTGCAACTCGCAGCGATGCAGCGGCACTTCGCAGCCCGGGAACGCGCAATGCCCGTCCCGTAAGCCCACCGCATACCACAAGGCTGGGGACGCCAAGCGACGCAGACGCCCCAGATCGAGGATCTCCGACTTCCCACCCAGCACCACCGGGACGAACCCCGCATCACGCACCAGCCGACGCAGTTCGCCCGCCGACACCTCGGTCCCGTTAGCCAGCAATCCTCTTCCAGCCGCCCGGTCAAGCAGATCCTGCTCCCTCATCGACACGGTGATCTGCGCACCACCCCCCCGCCGGAGCCAGCACCGACTCCAACGGCGTGTTCGTGGTCCGCAACGACACGTTTCGTTGCTCCGCGACCGCCAGCAACACACCCACATCACCCACCGCATGCGCCACGGCACACGACAGCGAGGGTCCGGTGATGACAACGGGGGTGGCCATGTACGCATAGTAACAGAACACACGTACGAATGCAAGGCAAGGTTTTATCCCCGCTACGGATCTTGGACCCGCATCGGCTGGGCGCCCGACTCCGCCCAGCCGACACGGACCCGCGGCGATCAGCCGAGCGTGCTCACATCGATGACGAAGCGGTATCGGACGTCGGAGGCGAGGACTCGCGCGTACGCCTCGTTGATGGCCTCGGCGGAGATCACCTCGACGTCGCACGCGATCCCGTGCTCAGCGCAGAAGTCGAGCATCTCCTGCGTCTCGCGGATGCCGCCGATGCCGGACCCGGCGAAGGACAGGCGGTTGCTGAACAGGGAGAACACGTGGATCGGCAGCGCCTCCGGAGGCGCGCCGACATTGACCATCGTGCCGTCGAGGGCGAGCAGCTTCAGGTACGCGTCGATGTCGACGACGGCGCTCACCGTGTTGATGATGAGGTCGAAGCTGTGCACCAGCTCCGTGAACGTCGCCGGGTCGCTCGTCGCGTAGTAGTGGTCGGCCCCCAACCGAAGCCCGTCCTCCTTCTTGCGGAGCGACTGCGACAGCACGGTCACCTCAGCCCCCAGCGCGTGGGCGAGCTTCACGGCCATGTGGCCAAGTCCGCCCAACCCGATCACGGCAACTCGTGTACCCGGGCCCGCCTTCCAGTGGCGCAGCGGCGAGTACGTGGTGATGCCGGCGCATAGCAGCGGCGCCGCGGCCTCGTACGGGATCGACTCGGGCACCCTGAGCACGAAGTCCTCGTCGACCACGATGTGCGTCGAGTAACCGCCCTGGGTGATCGTCCCGTCCCGGTCCACCGACGCGTACGTGCCGACGTTGCCATTGAGGCAGTACTGCTCCTCGCCGGCGCGGCAGTTGTCGCACTCGCGGCAGGAGTTGACCATGCAGCCGACTCCGACCCGGTCCCCCACAGCGTGCTTGCTGACCTGGTCGCCGACCTCAACGACCTCACCGACGATCTCGTGACCGACGGTCAGGGGGTACTTGACCTGACCCCAATCACCCCGAACGGTGTGGATGTCCGAGTGGCAGATGCCGGCGTACCGGATCTGGATCAGGACGTCCTTCGGCCCGACGTCGCGCCGCTGGATCGTGACGGGAACGAGGGGTTCGGTGGCGGAGGGGGCTGCGTAGGCATTGATCGTGAGCATGACGCGATCCTAGGCGCGGAGGCGGAAATGCCTGCCCGGTCGCATCCCGAACATTGAAGTCTTCCAACCTGACAAGGATGGACGGGTTTGTGTCCCTATCCTCGGGAACGTGAGCAGGTCTGCTGGAGTGAACTCGATAGGTGCGGTTGCCGACCGTACGGGGCTGCCGGTCGAGACAATCCGGTTCTACGAGACGTCAGGCCTGCTGACCCCTCAACGCGATCGCAGCGGACATCGCCGCTATGCCGAGGCAGACATCAGCGAGCTCGAGGTCATCCAGGCGTTGCGTCAGGCGGGCATGTCCCTGAAGGACATCCGCGACCACCTGCATCCTTCCGCCGACGAACCGTATGCCCGTCGCTCGCTCGCCGAGGCGCTGATGTCGGTCCTCGATGAGCGCGCCGCATCCTTGGCCCGCGCCCGTGCCCTCGTCAACCGTTGGGCCGGCGACCGGGCCTGACAGCTCGAACCACCGTGGACCGCCGCTGCTAGAGCTCCGGGTTCGCCAGTACGGCGATCGACCAGCTGCCCACCTCGTACGACCCATCCACCAACGGTCCTTCGCGGCCCGGCCAGTGGTTGCCGTGGTCCTCGTGCTCAGCGACGGTGTCGATGACAAGCCTCCAGGGGTGCTTGTCATCGACGGGCGGCAGGTTGAACGTCACCTCGGTGTCGTCCATGTTCACCAGCACCAGCAGGTCGCCGACCTCACCCACCTCGCTGCAGTCGATCAGTACGCTCAGGCGGCGATCGGCGAAGCCCGGCGACTTGTCGTAAGAGGTCCCGCAGAACATGTAAGTGACGTCGTTGCCCGAATCCACCTTCGGGTCCGCGTAGGTCGCCTGTTGCAGTCCGGGGTGCCGCTGACGGAGCCCCGCCACGTACGCGGTGAACACCAGCAGCGGGTTCACCTTCTCCGGCGTCGCGCCGACGCCCAGGTTGTCGTGGCTCTTGATCTCGGGGTGGTCGGGGTCGACCAGCACCTGCTGCGGCGCGTTCGTACCCGCCGCCGCCCAGTTGTTCCAGATCCCGATCGTGTCCAGGCACCACGGGTTGTTGTTGCCGTTCTGCGTGCGCCCGTACTCGTCGCCCGAGACGAACATCGGCACGCCGCGGGACAGGAACAGCAGCGTCATGAAGTTGCGGATCCGCTGCCGTCGGAACCCCTGGTCGCCACCGGAATCCCAGCTCTGGTTGGAATCCGCGCCACCGTCCGAAGGGCCGAACGGGTACGGCTGGTCGTTGAGCTTCTGGTTGTAGCTCACCAGGTCGGCCATCGTGAAGCCGTCGTGGGCCGTGACGAAGTCCACCGAGTGCTGCGGACCGCCCTGGTCTGTGAAGTGGGCGTAGTCACCGTTGAGCTGGTCGATGAACCCCTGCGTGTTCGCGGCGCCCTTGCAGAACGAGCGCATCGTGTCGCGGTACCGCCCGTTCCACTCGCCCCACCCGCTGGGGAAGTTGCCGACCTCGTAGCCCCACAGGTCCCAGGCCTCCGCGATGACCTCGATCTTC
>JADGPB010000216.1 GCA_017882655.1 Propionibacteriales bacterium | reverse complement strand
AGTGCCTGCCGCATGCCCTCGCCGAAGTCGGCGCTGACGCTCCACCACCCCGGTGACTGGCGGTGGATGAGCACGATCGGGATGTTGAGATCGTCGGGCAGATCCTCGATCGCCGACCGAGGCGAGGCGAGGATCACTCCGTCGACCTGACGGGCGAGACTCCGCAGCGCGTCACCCTCCAACCGCGCCTGCTCGTCGGTGTCGGCGACGAGGATCGCCTGCCGGGCCTCACGGGCGCTGCGCTGCACGCCCTTGATGATGTCGGCGAAGAAGGGGTTGGCGAGGTCAGGAACGATGAGGCCGATGTTGCCGGAGCGGCCGGTGATCAGGCGTCGCGCCGCGGGGTTCGGGCTGTAGCCCAGACGGCGGGCCTCAGTGAGCACCCGGCGGCGAGTGTTCTCCGAGACCGCTCCCTTTTCCGAGAAAGCCCTCGACACCGTCGCGACCGAAACCCCTGCCGCGCGCGCCACGTCGCGGCTCGTCGATGTCATTCGGTCCTCCCAGGAATCAGGTGCGCAACGTTGCGCACCGCGTTACGCCAATGCGTACGATACCTATCGAACCCCGCGTGTGGGAAGGCGTCAAGCGTTGCGTAAACGTTTCCGTGCAGTTGCAGTCACCGGCTGGACTGGCGGCGCAGACAACTCGTCCACGCCGCCCGTCAGCGGTCGGTCAAGGCCGGATCCCCACCGGGTCGACCTCATGCTCGTCAGCCGGCACGGACATGAACGCACGGTTCACGGCGCTGCATACGGCCCGCAGCGACGCGGTGACGATGCTGGAGTCGATCCCGACGCCCCAGTAGACCTGGCTGCCCTCGTCACCGACGATCTCCGCCTCGACGTACGCCGCCGCCTTGGCGTCACCGCCCGACGAGAGCGCATGCTCCTGGTAGTCGAGAACGCGCACGTTGTAGTCGAGCAGCTGCAGCCCGTCCACGAACGCGGACAGTGGCCCGTTGCCCTCGCCCGAGACGGCACGCTCCACGCCGCGGTCGCGGACCTTCGCGGTGATCTGGTACCCGTTGCCGTTCGACACCGTCGTGCACGTCACGAGCTCGAGCGGTTCGACGCTGCGGAGGTACTCCGTGGCGAAGATGTCTCCCATCTGCTCGCTCGTGACCTCCCCGCCCTCGGCGTCGGTGTGCTGCTGCACGACCCGCGAGAACTCGATCTGCAGCCGGCGCGGCAGGTCGAGGTGGTGGTCCGACTTCATGATGTACGCCATCCCGCCCTTGCCGGACTGGCTGTTCACGCGGATGACCGCCTCGTACGTACGGCCGACGTCGTGCGGGTCGATCGGCAGGTACGGCGCTTCCCAGGCCACCTCGTGCAGGCCAACGCCCTCGGCGGCCGCCTTCCTCTCGAGGTCCTCGAGACCCTTCTTGATCGCGTCCTGGTGGGAGCCGGAGAACGCGGTGTAGACGAGGTCGCCGGCGTACGGGTGACGGGGATGTACGGGCAGGCCGGTGCAGTACTCGACCGTGCGGCGGATCTCGTCGATGTCGGAGATGTCGACCTGCGGGTCGATGCCCTGGCTGAACAGGTTCATGCCCAGCGTGACCAGGCAGACGTTGCCGGTGCGCTCGCCGTGCCCGAACAGGCAGCCCTCGACGCGGTCCGCGCCGGCCATCTGGCCCAGCTCGGTGGCCGCCACCGCCGTGCCGCGGTCGTTGTGCGGGTGGAGCGAGATCGCGACGTACGGACGGTTCTTCACGTGCCGCCCGAAGTACTCGATCTGGTCGGCGTACGTGTTCGGCGTCGAGCGCTCGACGGTCGCCGGCAGGTTGAGGATGATCTCGCGGCCCTCGCCCGGCTGCCAGATGTCCATGACCTCGTTGCAGATCTCGATGGCGAAGTCGGTCGGGGTCTGCGTGAAGATCTCCGGGCTGTACTGGTAGCCGAACTCGACGTCCCCCAGGTACTGGTCGGCGTACTTCATGACCAGCCGCGTGCCGTTCTTGGCCATCTCGACGCACTCGGCCTCGGAGATGCGGAACACGACCCTGCGGAAGAGCTCGGCGGTCGCGTTGTACAGGTGGATGTTGGCGCGGTGGGCGCCGACCAGGCTCTCGGCCGTACGGGCGATGAGGTCCTCGCGCGCCTGCGTCAGCACCGAGATCTGCACGTCGGCGGGGATGCGGTCCTCGGTGACCAGCTTGCGGACGAAGTCGAAGTCGGTCTGGGAGGCCGAGGGGAAGCCCACCTCGATCTCCTTGTAGCCCATGCCGACGAGCAGCTCGAACATACGCAGCTTGCGCGCCGGGGTCATGGGGTCGATGAGCGCTTGGTTGCCGTCACGCAGGTCGGTGGACAGCCATCGGGGCGCGTGGGTGATCTTCTTGGCCGGCCACGTACGGTCGGGCAGGTCGATCGGTACGAACGGGGTGTAGCGGTTGAACGGCATGGGAGTCGGCTGCTGTACGGGCAGCCCGATCTGCGGCTTGGTGCCGAAAGTGCTGGTCATGTCTTTAGTTCCTCGCTGGTCTGGGTGGGGTGCCGACGCACAGCAACTCCGCAGCGAGGAGGCCGACGTTACTGGGCCTCGCTGCGGCAGCCAAGAAGGAGGGTCGCCCGCGACATGGAGGACACTCTAACCCAGCATCCTCAGAACTGCCATGACCTCTTCGACAGCCCGTACCAGAAACCGTCGATGACCGAGGAGCTCTCGTGGTTCGTACCGGCGGCTGCGCCCAGGGCGACGTACAGCGGAGCCCAGTGCTCGGTACGTGGGTGTGCCTCGTGCGCGGCGGGTGCCGTCCGCTCGAAGTCGAGGATCCCCTCGATGTCGCGAGCCGCCAGCGCCTCGGCGGCCCAGTGGTCGAACTCGCTCGACGCCGTGGGCGGGGTGCCGTTCGGACCGTCCTGCGGGTGGAACCAGCGCAGGTTGTGCGTGGTGAAGCCCGACGTGACGATGAGCGTGCCCTCGTCGCGCAGCTCCGCCAGCCGCTCCCCCAGCGCGTACAGCTTTCGCGGGTCCAGCGTCGGCAGGCTCAGCTGCAGGACCGGCACGTCGGCCTCGGGGAACAGCTCGACGAGCGGGACGTACGCGCCGTGGTCGAGCCCGCGCCCGGGATCCTGCTGTACGGAACCGCCCACGGCCCGGGCGACCTTCTGGGCCAGCTCAGGTGCCGGCGGAGCGTCGTAGGTGACCTGGTAGTACCGGTCCTCGAAGCCCCAGAAGTCGTAGATCAGCGGCGTGTGCGCGGTCGTCGAGGAGATCGTCGCGGGCGCGGCCTCCCAGTGCGCCGAGACCACGAGGATGTCCTTGGGCTTCGGCAGGTCCGTACCCCAGGAGCGCAGCTCACGCGTCCACGTCGCGTCGTCCGCCAAGGGCGGTGCGCCATGTGAGAGGTACAGGACAGGAGTCGTGGACATGTCCTCAGCATAATGTGTAGTTGATGGTTAAACCATCTTGGGCATCTGCGACGTCACTAGAGTCTCCGCCATGCCCGTCGTCCTGCCGAAAATCGCGTCCCACCTAACCGGTCCGCACCTCGTACTCGGCCCCCTGACCGAAACCGACGCCGTCGAGCTGGGCGTCATCCTTCAGGCTCCTGAGGTGTACGCGCATGGCTACGTCATGCACCACCGGCCGACGTCGGACCAGGGCGCGGCCGAGTTCGCTGTTCAACGCTTCGTCCACGCCGCGCCGCCGAACGGTGTGGGCCACGGCCGGACCCCGTACGCGATCAGGCTTGCCGTCGACTTCGACTCGCTTCCTGCCGGCACGCTGGTCGGTACGAGCAGCCTCGGCGACTTCGACACGAGCCGCGAGTCCGCGCACCTGGGCTGGACCATGTACGACCCGCGCGTCTGGTCGACCTACGTCAACCCCGAGGCCAAGCTGCTGCTGCTCGCGCACGCCTTCGAGGATCTGGGCTACGGACGGGTCAAGATCCAGACCGACGTGCTCAACACACGTAGCCAGGCCGCGATCGCGAAGCTCGGAGCGGTACGAGAGGGCGTCCTGCGCCGCGACATCCCCCGCGAGGACGGCACCTGGCGCGACACGGTGGTCTTCGCGATCACGATCGACGACTGGCCGGTGGTCAAGCAAGGCCTCCAGGCTCGCATCGGCTGAGCGCCGCCTTCGCGGCCGGCAGACGGCACAGCCCGAAGCGTCAGAAGCCCAGGCGGTTCAGGTGCTTGGCGTCGCGCTGCCATTCCTTGAGGACCTTGATGTGGAGGTCCAAGTGAACGGGCATCCCCAACAGCGCGGTGATCTGGGCGCGGGCGGCGGAGCCGACCTCCTTGAGCCGTACGCCCTGATAGCCGATGAGGATGCCCTTCTGGGAGTCCCGCTCGACGATCATCGAGGCGAAGATCTCCATCAGCGGCTTGTCCTCCGCACGCCCCTCGCGCAGCCGCATCTCGTCGATGATCACGGTGATCGAGTGGGGCAGCTCGTCCCGTACGCCCTCGAGCGCGGACTCACGGATCAGCTCCGCGATCCGCATCTCAGTGGGCTCGTCGGTGACGATGTCGTCCGGGTACAGCGCGGGTCCCTCCGGAAGCAGCGAGCACAACAGGTCGCAGACCAGGTCGACCTGCTCGCCGGTGACGGCCGAGACCGGGATGATGTGCTCCCAGCGGATTCCCGAGGTCTCCTCGAGGTTGTGGATCTCCTGCAGATGGTTGCGCAGCCGCGACTTGCTCACGAGGTCGGTCTTGGTGGCCAGCGCGACGAGCTTGGGGTGCTGCGGCAGGTCGGAGATCGCGTTGACGATGAACGTGTCTCCGGGGCCGATGTGCTGGTTGGCGGGAAGGCAGACGGCGACGACATCGACCTCGGTCCACGTGTCCCGTACGAGCGAGTTGAGCCGCTCCCCCAGCAGCGTCCGCGGACGGTGCAGCCCGGGGGTGTCGACGAGGACGAGCTGTGCGTCGGGCCGGTTGATGATCCCCCGCACGGTGTGCCGGGTCGTCTGGGGCTTCGACGAGGCGATCGCGATCTTCTCGCCGACGATGGCGTTGGTCAGCGTCGACTTGCCGGCGTTGGGACGGCCCACGAAGCAGGCGAATCCAGAGTGGTGGGTCATGCCGGGCTCTCCTCGGCGGCCTGTCGGGCCAGTTGGGTCGCGGCCTCGGCCGCATGGTCGTCGGCGT
>JADGPB010000215.1 GCA_017882655.1 Propionibacteriales bacterium | reverse complement strand
AGGACCGAGCAACGAGGCTCGTGCAGAACTGACGGTATCGGTTCGAAGGATCGCTCCGGGCGGTCGCCGGGTGTCGCTCCCGAATCACCTGGTCAGACCTCGATCAGTGCGTGGGATATGGGTACCCGGGCTTGCTAAGCCGCTCGCCAGGGAAGGATCATGTACGGGTGCTCGATCATGCCGCGCGTGAAGTAGTTCAGCCGGCTGGGATCGAGGTTCCGCGGCAAGCGGCAGAAATCCTGACTCAAGCTCAGAATCTCGCCGATCAGCTGCGAGCCGAAGCCCAGGCCGATGCTGAAGCGATGCGTGCTGAGCTTGCCCGAAACCGGGACCTCAACGACAACCTGGTGCGCACGTCAGCCGAGAAGCAGGCACAGGCGGAGTCAGCGGCCGCTGCCGCGACCGCCCGGCTGGACGAAGCGAGACGCGACGCAGTCACGATGCTCGAGGACGCGTCCGCGCAGTCGGGCCTCATCACGCGGACCGCCGAACGTACGGCAGCGGACGTCGTGGCCCAGGCTCGTGCCGAGGCCGAGCGCATCCTCACTGACGCACAGAGCACGTCCGACGGGCTGAACCAGGCCGCGGCACAGGCTGTCGAGGAGGTACGCGATCGGCTTGCCGCGTACGCCGCGAGCATCGACGCCGATCTCAAGGCGAAGACCGAGGCCTGGGAGACCGAGGAGGCGCAGCGGAGGCGCGACCTCGACGAGCACATCGTCAGGAGTTACGCCAAGTCCGACACCGAGCTCGCGCAACTCAAGAGCGGCATGGACGACCATGTCTCCGCGGCACAGTCGCAGCTCGCGGCCGAACGCCAGGCGTGGGACGAGGAGCTGGCCCGGCTGCAGGCCGCGGCGCAGGCAGAGCACGACGAGCTCGTCGCCCACGCGCAGAGCATCGCGGACGAGCAGCTGGCGTCGGCGGCCGCGCACATGGAGTGGACCCAGCAGGCGATGGCCGAGTACACCGCGACCGCGGAGGCCGAGACCGCGGCTGCAAGTCGGCAGCACCATCGCGAGCTGAGCGACCACGTACGGACGGTGCGCGAACGGACCCAGATGCTTCTCACCTCCGCCGACCATCGAGGACAGGCCGTCGTGTCCGAAGCCCAGGCGACCGCCGAGGACGTGCAGGCACGCGCCCACGCGCTCCTCGCCGCCGCCGAGAAGGACTCCGTGCAGACCCGCCAGCGCGCTGAGGACGAGGCCAAGCGGCTACTTGAGAACGCCAGCGCCGAGGCTCATGCTCAGGAGCAGCGCGCTCAGCGGCGCCTGGCCGACGCTGAGGCCGGCGCCAAGCTCATCCGAGAGCGTGCCGCCACGGACCTCGAGGCCCTCCAGCGGGAGACGTACGAGTCCGCACGCTCCACCCGCGAAGAGGCGATCGCCATGCTCGCGAAGGCGAGGACGGACGCCGACCAGGTCCGTACGGACGCTCGTTCACAGCTCGACAAGGCACGCGCCGAAGTGGCCACTCTGGCGCGTCGCCGTGACGACATCAACGCACAGCTCGGCCACCTCTCGGGCGTCATCGAGGCGCTCGCCGTCCCCGACGAACCCGGATCCCGCACGACGACAGCCAGTCAGTACTCAATGGAAGAGGAATGATGTCCCAGGTGAACCCGGCTTTCCGCACGGTCATGCGCGGCTACGAGCCCAATGAGGTCGACAAGGCTCTCGGAGACCTGCGCAAGGCGCTGGACCAGGCCCGATCAGAGGCCGCAACCCACGGCGTCATGGTGACGAAGCTCCAGACCCAGGTCGCCGCGCTCGAGGAGGGACTGACCTCCGAGCAGCAGAGGTCTGCGCTCTTCGCCTCGGAGCAGGCGCAGAAGGCCGAGCCGACGTTCGCCGACTTCGGCACCCGCGTCGGCAAGATCCTGTCGCTGGCCGGTGACGAGGCCAAGGACCTCGTGACGAAGGCCAAGACCCAGGCGGACACGCTGACGAGAGACTCGTCGGCGGCTGCCGAGCAGGCACGGAATGCTGCCGACCGCTACGCGGCGGAGACCCGGAACAAGGCCAGCGCTGACGCGGCCAAGATCGTCGAGGCTGCCCGCCAGCAGGCCGACGAGATCCTCGACAGCGCCGACCGCGAAGCGACGACCCGTCGCGAAGAGGCTGAGGCTGTGTACGAGCACCAGCGCGCTCGCGCAGCGGCTGCCGCTGCCGACTTCGAGAAGACGCTCGCCGACCGCCGGGACAAGTCGGCTGCCGAGTTCAGCGCCGCGATGCAGGCGCACCAGAACTCGCTCGCTGTGGTGCAGGAGCGCCAGTCGGCGAGTGAGGCCGAGGCCGACCGCACGCTGGCCGATGCTCGTGCCCAAGCCGAGGCACACCTCAAGTCTGCGCACGAAGAGGCTGCTCAGCACATCACCAGCGCCAAGGCGGCGGCGGAGAAGGTACGTCGCGAGACCGAGCGCGAGCTGCAGGCGGCGACGTCGCGTCGTGACGCGATCACCGCTCAGCTCACGAACGTCCGTCAGATGCTCGCCACCCTCGGCGGCAACTCGATCGGGAACCCGTTCGCCGAGCCCGAGCCGGAGGCTGTGGCCGCAGTGGCGGGGGCGAAGGTCGCCGAGCAGGAGGACGCGGTCGAGGCGCCCGAGGAGGGCGAGGCCGAGGTCGACGACGACGACGACGAGTACGACGACGACGACGAGTACGACGAGGACGACGAAGAGTACGAGGACGACGAGGCAGAAGATGCCGAAGTCGAGGACGAGGCTGGAGCCGAGAAGAACGTGCACGCATGAAGTTCCGTTACCTCGGTGACTCCGGCCTCAAGGTCTCGGAGATCTGCTACGGCAACTGGCTGACCCACGGGTCGCAGGTGGAGAACGACACAGCGACCCTGTGCGTACGAGCAGCGCTGGACGCGGGGATCACAACCTTCGACACGGCCGACGCGTACGCGAACACCGTCGCCGAGTCCGTACTCGGAGAGGCACTGGCGGGGGAGCGGCGCGAGTCGCTGGAGATCTTCACCAAGGTCTACTGGCCCACGGGTCCGAAGGGTCCGAACGACTCCGGGCTGTCCCGCAAGCACATCATGGAGTCGATCAACGGGTCGCTGAAGCGCCTCGGCACCGACTACGTCGACGTGTACCAGGCGCACCGGTACGATACGGAGACCCCGCTCGAGGAGACGATGCAGGCCTTCGCGGACGTGGTCCGTACGGGTAAGGCGCTGTACATCGGTGTCAGCGAGTGGAGCGCCGACCAGCTCCGTGTCGGCCATGCGCTGGCGAAGCAGCTCGGCTTCCAGCTGATCTCGAACCAGCCGCAGTACTCGATGCTGTGGCGCGTCATCGAGGCCGAGGTCGTGCCGACGAGCAAAGAGCTCGGCATCTCGCAGATCGTCTGGTCCCCGGTTGCGCAGGGCGTGCTCACCGGCAAGTACGTGCCGGGTGCTGCTCTGCCCGAGGGATCACGCGCGACCGACGACAAGGGCGGCGCGCAGATGATCTCGCGCTTCATGAACGACAACGTGTTGAGCCGCGTCCAGAACCTGAAGCCGATCGCCGACGAGCTGAGCCTCTCGATGGCTCAGCTGGCGGTCGCCTGGGTGCTGCAGAACGAGAACCTCGGCTGCGCGATCATCGGCGCCTCACGCCCGGAACAGGTCGCGGAGAATGTCGCCGCCTCCGGCGTGGTCATCCCGGCGGATGCGTTGGCGAAGATCGACGAGGCTCTGGGCGACATCGTGGTCCGCGACCCGGCCATGACCAAGGCCAACTCGCCGCAGACGCGGCCCGTCCCGGCCTGACCGTTCAGTCGAGGGGTCAGCTTCTGCGCCGAGATCAGGCTTCCTTCGGCGTGTCCTGACCCCTCGACTCGGTCTCGGCGTCTGTGGCTGTCGGCGCGACTGACTGCCGGGGCTCATCCTCGGCGGGCGCCAACGGGGTAGCTATCGAAGCAGGGTCGGTGTGGGCCTCCGCGGTCGCGGCGATGACGGACGCCGGTAGAGCGCCAAGGCGCGCGAGAGTGACGGAGATGTTGTCCTTGCCGCCTTGGGCGTTGGCCCAGGCGGTCACGTGCTCGCAGAGGTCGACGAGGTTGGCGGGGGAGGCAGCCAGGCCGGCGTCGAGGACCGGACGGATCTCTGCTGGGCTGGACGCGTAGTTCCACAGGCCGTCGGAGCAGACGAGTACCCAGCCGTCGCCGACCTCGAGCTGGCCGGTGCGCGGCGTGATGTCGGGTGCATCACGGCCTAGCCACTTCGTGATCGCGTGGGCGCCGGGCCCGTTCTCGGCCTCCTGCCGAGGCACACCCATCTCGACCCTGGCCTCGGCCATGGAGTCGTCCCGGGTGAGCAGTACGGGGTCGCCACCGTCGGGCAGCCAGTACGCCCTCGAGTCGCCGAGGTTGGCGTGGAAGAGGTGACCCTTGGACACCACGACCACGACCAACGTGGCCGAGGCGGCGTTCTCGCTGGCGGGGTCCGTCGTCCGTACGACAGCCTCGTTGGCCGCGGCCGCGGCTTCGGTCAGAGCCCGCTCCATCGCCGCCAGGTGCGACGCCTCGACGCCCACCCCCTGCGGCTGGTCGGCCCAGAGCAGATCGCGCGCCGCCTCGGCTGCCGCCAGGGACGCGACGTCGGAGTCGATCGAGCTGGACACACCGTCGCAGACGACCAGTACAGCCCGCTCGCCCAGCGCCTGACCCGCAGCGAGCGCGATGGCGTCCTCGTTGCGGGTGTGCTTCAGTCCGCGGTCGCAGACGCCGGCGACCCAGGGCGCCGGCTCCTCGCGGTAGTGGTCACGCTCGCTGGCGGCCTTGAACCCGCAGACCGTGCAGTACGCGTCGGAGTCGACCGCGCCGCCGCACTGTACGCACGGGCGCGGGGGAGCCATGACGGCATCCGGGTCGAGGCTCCTCAACGCGCCTTGTGCCTCCGCCGATGCCAGTCGCGCCGCGCCGCACTTCTCGCAGAACTGGCTCGTACCGGGCGTGTACGCATCGGGGAACTCGGCACCACAGGCGGGGCACTTCTCGACGGCCGCCGGTGACCACTCGACACCGGGAGGCTGGTAGTGCAGCGACGGGTCGGGTGACGACACTCCGGGCGCCGGGGCATCGGCGGACGGCCGCCATTCCGTGCCCGGTCCGGC
>JADGPB010000214.1 GCA_017882655.1 Propionibacteriales bacterium | reverse complement strand
TGACCCATAGGATCGCGGCGTGAGACTCAGGATGGCGGGGCTGGCGGCGCTGATCCTGATGTTGTCCGCCTGTACGGGGCAAGGCAATCCTGACCAGACAAAGGCGTGCCGGGCGCTGGCCGACCAGGTGCCGGGCATCTCGGGTGTGAAGGACGCGAGCTTCACGGACGCGATCGTGAGCAGCCTCCCGCGCTGCGCCGGCGTCGTGGTGCTCGATCCCGGCCTGACCACCGCACAGCGCGGCCAGGCTGTCGGGAGCCTGTACGACGTCGTACGCACTCGGGGAGTCAAGGAGGTTGAGTTCAGCACCGACTTCACGCAGGGTGCCTCGACGCTCACCGTGTCCAGCGGGTTCCCCACCACCGATCAGGCCATCGGCGTTCTGGGCATCGCGGACAAGGCCCATGCGGACGTCGCCGAGATCTTCTGGTCCCTGGCCACCGGCCTGGTAGCCGGCGTGCACGCACCTCTGACGAGCACGACGCCGGCCACATCGCTGCGCGAAGGAACCGCGCTTCTCCAGCTGACGCCGCCCACGGGCATCCGGGAGGTCGACTGGTACCTCAACGACACCCAGATCGTCTCGCCGACCATCACGGCCGACGAGGCGACCCGCTTGGGGGCGGTCGCATCTTGGTTCGAGAAGAACCCGGCCGTCGCGTCGTACTCGCTCACCAGTGAGTCGGGCGTACGGACGTGGTCACTGGTCACGACGAGCGAGGTCCCGGACGTGGTGCGTGCGTTCGCCATCGTCGCGGGGACCTCGGCCAAGGTGACCGGCGGCCTCGCGGGCAAGGCGCCCTACATCACGCTGCCGTAGGGGCGCTCGAAGCAGACTCAGAGGATCGGGACCGCGTCGAACCCGACCATCGTCGACGAGCTGCCACGATCGTGGCGGACAGCTCAAATGGTGCCAGGGTGAGAGGAGTGTCAGCCCGGTGAGGGCTGCTGGTCGGCCGCTAGAAGGTGAACTTCCAGTTCAGAAACGCTACGTACAGGCTCCAGACGAAGACGATCACTTCGAGGTAGCCGAGGACGTACGCCGTGACGGCGAAGCTCCTGCCACCGAGGCCCTTCCTCTTCACGGCGCTGGACCCCACGTGGCCCAGCACGATCGCAAGGATCGGGAGACCGGTTGGAACGGCGACCACGACGACTCCGGCCAAAGCGGCCACGAGGGCCACAGAGGCGATCCAGTAGGGCCAGCGGCGCAAGGCCGCCTGGTCGGCAGTTGCCTCCCGTGCCTCCTGCGCGATGGCTCTGGCGATGACGACAGCCACCACGGTCGGAAGGATGTCGACGGAGAAGACCTGGAGCGCAATGAAGACCTCGAACGGCGCGCCGGCCCCGAACAGCTGTCCGGTGCCTCCACGGATGGGACTCAAGGGCCCGAGGACCGCGGTCATGATCGGTGCGAGGGCCACGGCGACCAACGCCCAGCGGGAGACGTGGCGCATGGTGATCCAGCCGGCGGCGTACACAGCGGGCCCCAGCGCGTACGAGATGTACTCAATGCCCGGCGGATGCAGACGTGACGTCACGAACTGGAGCGCGAGCCCTCCGACGAAGATCGCCAGCGCCACGAGGCGGCGTTGTCTTGGCACGCCGGGGATCGCTAGCGCGGCGGCACAGGCCAGCACCTCGATCGCCCACCATGCCGCGATCGGCGCCATCGCCTGCTGATGGAGGGTGTCGTACGTGTCGAGCAGCACGCTGAGCGCCATGAAGCCCAGAGCAACGGCGAATCCCAGCCAGGGCAGTGGTACCGAGGCTCGCGAAGTTGCTACGTAGTCGCGGGGCATCTCCGCGTAACCGGGGTGGGTCATGCGTGGCACGGTAGCGGGGGTAGTCGTGGCAGCGCCGCCCCAGTGAGAGGAATGCCAGCATCTCGAAGAGCGGACCCGGTCCCCGATCCTCGTTTTGATACCCCAGGCGAGCTGTTCTGCCGTCAGCGGGGACTTCGAGCGTTCTGGGGTATCGAAACGAGGATCCCGCAGTTCGCTCTCACCCCCGGGTGAGGGACCGCGACCCGAACCGTACGGTCGCGGCCGCGCACGCGACCATGGCAGCGACCGCCAGCCAGACCCAGGCTGTACGGTCCAGAGCCTCGACAGGTACGCGTCCGACGAGCTCGAACGGGGAGAGATCACGGCTCCATTGCGGCAAGCGGAGGGCCTCGCCGAGTAGCCCGACGACAAGGGCCCAGCCGACAGGCAGCCACCCGAGCCCACGCAGCCGAGGCGACAGCGCAACGAGTAGTGCCGCGACAAAAGTGACGAGGAGGACACCGGGGACGTACGCGATCGCAGCCCCCAAGTTCCGCGTGACCGCATCCCTCGACGAACCGGTGAGCCACTGGGCCACGCCCGACCCGAGCCCGCACATCATCAGCGTGACAACGGCGAACGCCGCGACGACCCCGGTCCACGCGAGCCAGACGCGGGTACGGGAGACGGCTCCGGCAAGCACCAGGCCCAGCCGTGCATCGCCCTCCTCGACGCCGAGACGTGACATGCCGGCGACCGCTGCCGCGCTCGCCATCGCGGCCGCAAGCACGAGGCTCATCACAGTCTCGATCTGCGTGGGGTCACCGCCCAGCGCCTCGGCGAGTGTCGGGTTCTCGGCGATGATGCGACCCATCTCGTCCGTCATCGCTCCCAGCGAGACGCACCACGTCAGCGCCCCGACCGCCCACCCGATCATGCTGCCGCGCGTGAGTCGCCAGGCGAGGCCGGACGCCGTGGACAGGACCCGCGTCGCCGTGGCGCGTCCCGGACGTTGCTGCAGCACCCCGGAGCCGAGGTCCCGCCGGGAAGCCACGAGCACTGCCGCCCCGCTCGTCACGACGATCAGCGCGATGAAGCTCAGTGCCGGCCACCACACCCACGTACCCCAGGGGTGCGCCTCGGCGACCCACCCCATGGGCGACGCCCACACGTACCGGAGCTGGCGACCGTCGACGTAGGCCCGCGTCACGAACCCCGCGCCCGCGAGCAGGCCGCCGATCCCGTAGGCCCCGCGCGTCCCCTGGGAGAGCTGGCCCGCGAGTAGGCCGATGCCGGTGAACGCCATGCCGTACAACGCGAGGATCGACGGGTACGTCTGGGAGCCGAGCCTGTCGAACCCCATCGCGTACAACCCGGCTTCGCACGCCTTGGCGAACAGGAGCCACGAGCCGATGCCGACGACAAGGGCGGCGAGGGGTACGGCGGTGCGCGCGACGCGCCCGGACGTCACCAGCTCGATCACGCCCGACTCCTCGAGCCGACGGGTGAGGCCGATGCCGAGCAGCAGCCCGACGGCTGGGATCGCGAGCTGTCCGGCGAGGCCGACTTCGTACGCGGCGATCCCGCCGATCCTGTCGAGGTCGATGCCGCGACCGTTGAATGCCCAGCTGGCTGGACTCGCGCCCATCGTGGCGGCGTAGACGGCGCGGTCCTCGGCCGTGGGGTAGAGATCCTTGACGCCGCTCGCCGTGGCGATGACCAAGCCCGCGAGGAGGAGTGCCGGGGCGACGAGGACCAACCAGTGCGACCGTACGTGGAGACGGACCAGCCGCCAGACTCCGGTCATGACACGTTCCGATAGTGGGAGAGGAACACGTCGTCGAACGAGTCTCCCTCTTGCCGCAACGAGTCGAGACTGCCGGTGACGACCGTACGGCCGGCTCGAATGATCGTCACTCGATCGCACAGCGCCTCGACCTCGGACAGGATGTGGCTGGAGAGCAGGACGGTACGGCCCTCCGCCCGGACCTCCCGGATCGTGTCGCAGAACCGATCCTCCATCACGGGGTCGAGGCCCGACGTCGGCTCGTCGAGCAGCAGCAGCTCCGCGTCGGTCGACAGCGCCGCGATGAGGGCGACCTTCTGGCGGTTTCCCTTGGAGTACGTCCTCGCGCGACGGCGAGTGTCGAGTTCGAAGCGTTCGACGAGTTCGGCGCGGCGATGCGGGTCCTGAGTGCCCTGCAGGCGGCCTATGACGTCGAGGCTCTCGCCTCCGGTGAGGCCGGGCCACAGCACCGTGTCGCCTGGGACGTACGCGAGGCGGCGGTGCAGGACAGGCGCCTCTCGCCAGGGGTCGCGTCCGAGGATCGTCAACGCGCCTGATGTCAGCCGTAGCTGGCCGAGGATCGCGCGGATCGTCGTCGACTTGCCCGCACCGTTCGGCCCGATGAATCCGTGGACCTGACCGCGACCGACGGTGAGGTCGAGCCCGTCCAGGGCCGTGACCCGTCCGAAGCGCTTGACGAGGTGCCGAGCGCGGATGACCGGATCGCCCACGTCATCGACGGCCGGACCGCTGAGAGCGTGCGCCGGATGCCGTACGGAAGTGGCAACCAGAGAATCTGACAGTGACTTGCTCATGACAGTGACTGTACACGATAAAGTGACAGTCACTACCAACTGATGGGGACTCATGGAACAGGGACTGAGGGAGCGCAAGAAGGCGCGCACCATGCACCAGGTGCAGACGGTGGCGCTGCGGCTGTTCGCCGAGCGGGGCTTCGACGAGGTCACCATCGAGCAGGTCGCTGCGGAGGCGGAGGTCTCCCCGAGCACGGTGTACCGGTACTTCGGCACCAAGGAGGGGCTCGTCATCGTCGACGAGTTCGACGACCCGGCCCTGGGCGGTCTCGAGACATTGCTCACCAGTGACGAGTCGTTGGTGGCCATCGTCCGGAAGGCCATCTCTGCGATCGACGACGAGCACTTCGCACAAGCGCGGGAACTCACGATGGTTCGCACCAAGATGATCATGGAGACCCCGACCCTGCGGGCCGCGGCAGGTATCCGCATCGCTGAACTCACCGCTCAGTTCGCCGACCAGCTCGCGGTCGCCCGGGGGTACACCCACACGAAGGCCCTGGCCCTCGTGGGCGCGTTGATGGGTTGCGTGATGGCTGCCTTGTACGCGTGGTACTCGTCCAGTGGCAGCTCGTCGTTCTCCGCCTGCCTCGACGAGGCCCTGGACGCGCTGAGCGAGCTGGATCCTTCCTAGCTCTGCAGGATCGCATCCCTGCTAGAGGAGATCCTCGTTTCCATACGCCAGGCGAACATTTCCACCGCCAGCGGGGATTTCGCGCGTTCTGGGGTATCGAAACGAGGATGCCCGTGGTTCGA
>JADGPB010000213.1 GCA_017882655.1 Propionibacteriales bacterium | reverse complement strand
TTCTTCGCGACCCGAACCATGGCGGCGTCGAATCCGAGGCCTGCCTCGACCGCGATGCTCATCTGGTCGAGGGTGTCCGCGAGCTCCAGCGTGATCTTCCTCCTGCGCTCGATGCCGACGCTGTACAGACGGAACTCGGGCAGGAAGTACAGAATCGCGGCGAAGAGCACGCCCAGGCCCGCGAGCAAGGGGGTCGGCGCCTTGAAGATGAACGTCGCCGCCAGGACCGGGGCCGCCACCGTCAGAGCGAGCTTCACTGTGATGACGCGCTCGATCGGCCAGTCGACGGGCCGCCCGGCTCGGGCCAGCATCCGCTCCAGGCGGGTCCGCGAACCCTTCGGAACCAGAGTCGCGGTCAGGGTCGAGACGTTCCTGCCCTTGCCCGATGACGTCGCGGGATGGGCTGCGGCGGCGGCCTTGTTCGGGGTACCGCGCCGGAGATTCTGCATGGCGCGGACCTTCGCAGCACTCGGACCCGCGACGATAGCGAACGTGAAGTAGCCGGTGGCGGCAGCGAGCGTCGCCACCGCGAGGAGTGTGATGAGCATGGTGTCGCCTCCCTAGAACGTGATCTTGACCGTGGAGCGGAGCCAGAAGCCGCCGAGGGTCAGCATGATGACAGCAGCTACGATGATTCCCCAGCCGATCGTGGTCGTGAACAGCACATTCAGATAGCCCGGGTTGCCGATCGTCAGGAAGGCAATGACGGCGAACGGCAACGCCATGAGGATGATTGCCGACAGCTTGCCCTCCGAAGCGAGCGACGCCACTTGGCGGTGCAGCTGGTTACGGTCGCGAATCGTCCGGGCGACACCGTCGAGCACGTCGGCGAGGTTGCCTCCGACCTCCCGGTTGATCGCAATCGCCTGCGAGACCCAGTTGAAGTCCTCACTGCCCATCCGGTTGGCGACATCGATGAGGGACTCGTTCAACGGGCGTCCGATCCGGGTCTCGTTGATAACCCGGCTGAACTCCTCCTTGGTCGGGCTGTCGGCTTCCGAGCTCATCGCCTGGAGGGACTGGAGCAGCGAGTAGCCCGCGCGCAGGCTCGCAGCCATCATCTGCAGCGTGGAGTCGAGCTGGTTGGCGAAAGCCCGCTTGCGCCGGCCCACCAGGAATCCGAGGATGAACCATCCGACCGCCGGGATGATGACCGCCACGACCAGCCCGATGGCTGGTCCGACGACCAACATCACGAGGGCTCCGGCGGCGAGGGATGCGGCGACGGTGAGAACTACGGCGTCCGAAGCTTTCGTCCTGATGCCGGCCAGTTCGAGCCGGCCGGCCAGGCCGCGACCGCGTTTGGCGAGGATCTTGCCGATCTGGTCGGTCGCGAAGTCGGTAGCCGTGGCGAGGGTCGTCGCCTGCCGACTTCGTTTTCGTCCGAGGAGGAAGCGTCGCCGATCGCGTGACACCCGGTGGAATCCCGGACGGATGATGAGGATCGCGACGATCGTGATGGCGACCAGCAACAGGAGCGAGCCCAGCGTCAACATCGAGGCAGAAGCGAAGTAGCTCATCGCAGCCACTCCTGGTTCCCGCCGAACACGCGCGGGGAGAGCACGATGCCCAGCTCCTCGAAGCGATCGGCGAACTTGGGACGTACGCCCGTGGCGACCGGGCGGCCGAGGAACTTGCCGTTGGCATCGAGGCCGGCCGAGTAGTCGAACAGGAAGATGTCCTGCAAGGTGACGGTCTGACCCTCCATGCCGTGGACCTCGGTGACGGCCACGACGCGCCGGGTGCCGTCGCGCAGACGCGTGATCTGCACGATGAGATCGACCGCGGACGTGATCTGCTCACGGATGGCCCGCAGCGGCAGGTCCATGCCCGCCATGAGGACCAGCGTCTCGAGTCGAGCAATGGCGTCGCGGGGAGCGTTCGCGTGGACCGTGGACAGCGAGCCGTCGTGGCCGGTGTTCATCGCCTGCAGCATGTCGAGCGCCTCGGCGCCACGACACTCGCCAACGACGATGCGGTCGGGGCGCATACGCAAGGAGTTCTTCACGAGGTCGCGGATCGTGACCTCTCCGCGTCCTTCGACGTTCGCCGGCCTCGACTCCAGGCGGACCAGGTGGTCCTGCTGGAGCTGAAGCTCGACCGCGTCCTCGATCGTGATGATGCGCTCGTTGCTCGGGATGAAGCTCGACAGCACGTTCAGCAGCGTCGTCTTGCCCGTACCCGTACCTCCGGACACCAAGATGTTCAGTCGGGCCTGGACGCACGCGCGCAGAAGGTCCGCCATGTCCGGCGTCATCGTGCCGAAGCCGATCAGGTCGTTGACGCCCAGCGCGTCCCTGCTGAACTTACGGATGGTCAGCGTGGAACCGTTGACCGCCAGCGGCGGGATGATGGCGTTGACGCGGGAACCGTCCATGAGTCGCGCGTCGACGAGCGGCGACGACTCGTCGATGCGGCGGCCGACCTTGCTGACGATGCGGTCGATGACCCGGCGCAGGTGCGCTTCGTCGTCGAACGTCACCGGGCTTCGCGTCAGCTTGCCCTTCTGCTCGACGTAGATGGTGTCCGCGCCGTTGACCATGATCTCGGTGATCGTGTCGTCACTGAGGAGGGCCTCTAAGGGGCCCAGACCGAGAACGTTGTCCTCGACCTCACGGATGATGCGGCGTCGCTCCTCGGAGGTGAGAGGAGTCGAGGATTCCTCGATGATCGAGTTGAGCTCCTGGCGGACGAGGCCACTGATCAGCTCCTCGTCGAGTGTGCCCTCATTGAGCCGGGAACCGATCCGCTCGAACAGCTGGGCGGTCGCCTGCTCCTTGAGCTTGCCGACCGGATCCAGAGCCTGAGCGGGCGGGGGAACGGGGCGGCCGCGCTGGCCAAGGCCAGAGGCTGCTGCCGCGGGGACTGGGCCTGCGGGCAGTGGGGGGAAGGCGCCCACCTCTGCCGCCCGCGTCGCGAGAGACGCGGGTGCGGCATCGGCGGCGTCGTAGGTGGCCGGGGAGAAGGGATCCATCGGCTCCCCACCCTCGGCGCGACGAGCGCCGAGACGTTCTGACAGCTTCATACTGACTTCTCCACTCTCACGCCCCGGCGACCGGTGAAGCCGCTCAGGGTCTCCGTGGTACGTCCTGTGATGCGGTCGACGAGCAGGTTCAGCTGCTTGGTGATCGGGTCGCGCCCATTCACCTGGAGCAGTGGCATTCCCTGGTTCGTCGACTGGGGAAGCATTCGCGACTGGTTAAGCACGACGTCGACATCTTCGCCGATCGTGGACTGCACGTCCTTGATCGTCAGGCCACGGCTCGACTCGAAGAAGTTGACCACGACATGTCGCGCTTCGGTCAGCATGTCGAGGTCGCCCAGCGTCTCGAGCTCCTTGCGGAGACCCCGAACGCCAGGCACATCCAGGGTGGTCACCAGGACCATCTCGTTTGCCTTGTCGAGCACCGCCAGAGTGTGCTCCGACAAGCCCGGAGCGGTGTCGACGACGACGTACTGGAACTCCTTCACCAGCATGGAGAGCAGGTTCGAGATGTCCTTGGGCGTCACCGTGTCGGCCGCGACCGGCGAATCCGACCCAGGCACGACGTACAGGCCCGTCTCGTGCCGGGTCAGCAAGGACTTCAGCGTGAGCATGTCCCCGGTCAGCGCGCCTTGGATCGTGTCCGGCAAAGAGAACTCTGGTTCCAGGTTCAGCGCGCTCGCGCAGTCACCGAAGTGGATGTCGAGGTCGACGAGCACGATCTGCTGGGGGTAACGCTTCGCGAGCCCCACGGCCAGGTTGGTCGCGACGGTCGTCTTGCCGACGCCGCCTTTGGGAGACGCCACCGCGATGACCCGGCCGTCCGGCTTGGCGATCAATGGTGCAGACGGCGCAACCGCGACGGATGCGGCACGCATGGCCAGGAAATGTGCGGCACGTTCCAGGGCCTTACGGGTGTCGGCGACGTCGCCCTCGACGGCAACCAGATCCTTGACGCCGGCACGGAGCGCGGGCAGTGCCAAGGGTTCGACGTTCGTGGCGGCGAGGATTACGACGCACGGGTACGACTGGTCGAGGTTGCGAGCGAGCTCGATGGCGCCGACGGCGTCAAGGTCGGCATCCAGCACGATGATGTCGGGAGTGGGCGCGCCCCGAAGCCCGGCGAAGAGCTCCGCAGCGGTACTGGGGAGAGGATTGGGTGACAGCAGGAGGAACGAGCCTCCCGTTGCGTAGCCGATCCGCTCCGTCAGGCCAGCAGACTGGCTGACGAGAACGACTCGGCTCATCGCAGGACGACCTTGCCGTTCGTGTATTGCGAGCTGGAGTCGTCGGCGTCCTTGTTCTCGACCGTCAGCAACAGCGGGCCGGCCGACTGTGCCCAGGTGAGCTTCTCGATGTCGGACGTGCTGAGCGCCACGGTGATCATGACGGAGCCGGCGGGGAGCGGGCTCGTGCCTGAGGCATCGGCCGCCGGTACGGTGCCACCCTGGACGCGGGTGACGAGCACCTTGTTCATGATCTGCTTGGTGATCATGTCGCCATCGACCGTGACCGACCCGATGCCGGGGAGGTTGACCGGCTGGGCCGCCGACGTCTTGAAAGTGAGGACTACGCCGATGGTCTCGCCGGCCTTCAGGATGCCGCCGCGAACCTGCTCGGGCTTGACCACGAGGCTCATCTGCTCCATGCCCTTCGGCACGGCGACTGAGTCCTCCGCGGTGACAGCGGGATCGACGAAGCGACTCGTCAGGAGGACCTCACCGATGACCAGATCGACGGATGCGGCCTTGCTCTGGATCTCGGCGAGGTCGGTGACGGCCTGGAGCGGTACGGTCATGGCCGGGACCTTGGTCAGCTGGATGTTGCTGCCGAGGTTCTCGGCAAGGGTCCCCTTAGCGATGGGGTTGACGACGACGTAGACATCCTTCGCCTGCACGCCGTTGAGTGCGCGGTCGTTGGCGTTCTTGACGTACATGAAGATGCTGACAAATGCCCCAAGGGCAAGTGCGGCCGCAACGAAAGCGGCCACCATTCGACGGTTCATGATTGGTGTCTTTCTCACGGGTGAACGACGTAGTGCGAACCGGTTGCCGATCGGGGCGTCGAGCCCCGGCTACGGCGGGAAGTTCAGGTGCTGTAGAAGGCCCAACGCCGGCCGGCCGCTGCGGGGCGGCCAGCCGGCATCGAAG
>JADGPB010000212.1 GCA_017882655.1 Propionibacteriales bacterium | reverse complement strand
GATCATCCGGAAGTCCGGACCCGGGGGCCGAAGGAGCTTGCCTTCGAGGATGTCCACGATCTCCGGAGCCCACAGGAACTGGTTCTCCAGATAGACCAGGTGCTGGGCGCTTGCGAGCGCTCGGCGGTATTCGGCGAGGATCGAGAACTCGCCGTGCGGAAGGAAGTCGTAGACGTTCTCCGGAATCGTCCGCAGGAACTGCACCGTGAGCTGGCCGGCTTGCTGCGGCATCTCTGGTGTCGCCAACCGTTCGCCGGTCACCGCTGCCCAGCGGTCGTTGAAGTGGGCGGCGATATCGCCCACGACCGGGCCGGCAAGGCGGGAGGCCGCATCGTGCCAGCCAAGGACTTGATGCGGCTCGTGACTTGTCGTGTCCAAGCGGTCACTGGTGAGGTGGGTCAAGTCGAGCCCTCCTACAAACGCCACCTGGTCGTCGACAACCAGCAGCTTCTCGTGGTGGCAGTGCTGCAGGTACTCGTGCGTATCCAGCGCCACGCTCACCCCCGGGAGGCGCGCGAACGCGTCTCGGGCTTTGCGAGCGTCCGACCTGGTCGGACGAATGACAGGCACCTGGGCACCGCCCCAGAGCAGGACGCGCACCCGGGCACGCTCGGCGGCAACGAGAAGGGCGTCACCCAGGGTCCTGGGAATGCTCCCCCTCGTCAGCTCGAAGTCGGGCGTGGCGTGCCAGCCGGCTATGTGGACGGTGCGCTGTGCGCTCTCGATCATGGCCAGCATCCCTGCAAACGCGTCCTGTCCGTCGATGAAGAACTCCGCGCTGTTCCCGTCGCGCACGGGCGAACTCGCTGCTGCCACCGCAGTCGTGGGGTCGGTGTCGAGGATGGCTGACCAACCGTTGCGGGCCAACCGACGCCGGTGATGCCCGCGAATGAGCGACTCAATCAGTCTCCCGACCGCGTCGTCAGCCCGCCCGCCCAGCGAGGACGCCTTCACCTGGGTCCACCTACCATGTCTCCCGCTGCCAGCCAGAGGCGCGGTTCCGCGCCTGTACCAAGCATTCTCTCCTTCGTCCGCTCAATCGGGAAGCACCGAGCCTCCCGGGCTTCTACCCACGAGGCCACGCGGGACCATCGGAACGATCGCCGTTCCTAAGAGAAGGGCAACGTCCACCTGCGCGGTACAGCCAACGGGCACACTGGAGTCATGACCTCAGAGACCTCTGGCCGCACCGTCCTCTACGGCATCAGCTCACGCGCCTGGGAGCACCCTGCCGACAGAGGCGCGTTGGTCGCGCTGAGGAAGCTCAAAGGCTTCGACATGATCGTCAAGCGGATGTCGGCGTTCATCACGGAGCGAGCCGTACGGCTGATGCTTCTCGGATCGGCCGTCCGCGTCGACGCGCGACAGCTCCCCCGACTCTTCCGGGTCTACACCGAAGCTGCCACCGTCCTGGACGTCGAGCAGGTGCCAGAGCTGTACCTCGTGGCCAACCCGTACCTCAACGCCCAGACGATCGGTCTCGACAAGCCGGTGATCGTGGTGAACTCGGCGCTGCTCAACGCGCTGGACGACGACGAGCTGCGGTTCGTGCTCGGCCACGAGCTGGGTCACGTCGGGAGCGGCCACGCGGTCTACCGTACGATCCTCCTGCTGCTCACCACCCTGTCGACGACGCTGCTGAGCATCCCTCTCGGCGCCTTCGGTCTCCGGGCGATCATGGCGGCCCTCAGCGAGTGGTCGCGCAAGTCCGAGCTGTCGGGCGACCGTGCGGGCCTCCTCGCCTGTCAGGATCCTGACGCCGCCCTGCGCGTCCACATGAAGCTCGCCAGTGGCGGCGACGCGTCCGAGCTCAATGCAGAGGCATTCATCGACCAGGCCGCCGCCTATCGCGAGGACGAGGACATCCGCGACCTCGTGCTCCGCGCTCTCGTCGTCGAGACGATGAGCCATCCCTTCGCAGTCGCCCGTGCGGGTGAGCTTCGCAGGTGGGTGTCCAGCGGTGAGTACGCGCTGGTCCTTTCAGGCTCGTACGCCCGACGCGAGGACGACGGCAAGGCCGACATCAGCGCCGAGACCGCGGCCGCAGCCGCCTCGTACACCGACCAGTTCGCTCACGCCGAGCAGACGATCGACAGGGCCATGAAGGACCTGTTCGGCGGAGTCAGCTCCATGGGTTCCCGGGTCACGGATCTCTTCCGCGGCGGTCCCGCCCGAGAGGACGTCCGGCGAGAAGACACCCCGCCCGAAGAAACCGACGACGGCCCAACGCCCTCGTGGTGATCCCGGGCAGCTGACCTCAGTTCGATCGCTTGGGCGCCCGGACGCCCAAGCGATCGAGCTCACGCCGCGCGAGTGTGTCGATCACGGCCGTGTTCCCCTCCCGCCATGCCGCCACGGGATCGGTGTCCACCCTCGCCAGGACGCGCAACGGCAGGTGGGCGAGCCCGCGCAGCGCGAACAGATCCAGCCCTACGCCTGCATCGAGCAGTCGCTTCGCCGCGGCAGCCTCCCGGACGAACCGGACGCGTGCCGGCAGCCACAGACCCCACCAGATGACGACCGGGATCACGAACACCGCGAGACCGGTCAGCCCTGCCGCCCTCTGGATCAAGGCAATCTGGTCGGATATCTGGACGATCACTGAAGCTATCTGCCCGGCGATGTCGTCCAGCGGCGACCGCAAGGAGTCGCCGATCCCAGGTATCTGTCCCGCTTGGGCGGCCGCATCGGCCACCCTGTTCTGCAGGCCTGAGAGCGCCTTGGCCGTCGCGGACAGCGGATCTGCGAGGGCCAGGATGCCCCAGTACACGGCCTGACCCGCCAGGTACGAACCGACGGACACAACCACCGTCACGACGTCGGCCACGATCTGCCCCACAAGGCGTCCCGAAGGCTTGGCGTACGGCACCATGGCGTTCTCCCTTCCGCGGTCGACGATACCTGTGCGGACGAGCGTCGACGCGCGGTCAAGTCGTCCTTCTCGCCAGACGCCACCTGCCATCGCCGAGCGGCTCGACCTGTCCCCGCGCGGCAAGCGATGCGAGCGCTGCAAGGCACTCCCCCACCCGGAGGCCGACCAGGATCCCCAGCTCGTCGACGGAGATCGCCCGCCTCGCCGGGAACGCCTCCCGCACGCTCAGCTCGCTGGGCTCGAGGTCATCGGTGGGTCGCGACACCGGATCGACGAGGGGCGGCTGCAGCACCCCCAGCGGTCCGAGCTCGGCGAGTACATCGTGGGCGTTCGTGACGAGTGCTGCCTGCGCTTCGCGGATGAGCCGGTGCGGAGTCACCGACAGCGCTGACGTCACCGGCCCGGGCACCGCCAGCACAGGCCGTCCCAAAGCTTGCGCCCACGCCACCGTGTTCTTCGCGCCACTCCGCACTGCCGCCTCGACGATCACCGTGGCCGACGACAGCGCAGCGATGAGCCGGTTGCGCGTCAGGAAGCGGTGCCTGCTCGGCGTAGTGCCCGGCGGGTACTCGCTGACCATGAGCTGCTCCGTACGGATCCGACGCAGCAGTGCGTCGTTGCACCGCGGGTACAGCTGGTCCAGGCCACACGCCATCACCGCGAGTGTCGCACCGTCGGAGGCCAAGGCACCTCGGTGGGCCGCCGCGTCGATCCCGAACGCACCGCCCGAGACGACCACCGTGCCCGCCTCGGCGAGCTCTGCGGCGAGCTCCGACGCCACGGTGTCCCCGTAGGCCGTCGATGCCCGGGCACCAACGATCGCGATACCCGAGGCGCCGACCTCAGTGAGCGACATCGGGCCCGCGACCCACAGTCCGAGCGGCCGGCCACCCTCGATCCCACCCACAGCTCCTGTCGATCCCAGCGCATCCAGCGTGGTTGGCCATTCCGGCAGCCCCGGGTGGACGAACCTGAACCCGCGCAGCGCGGCCTCTCGCTCCACCCCGTCGATGTCGAAACGACGAGCCCGATCCCCCAACGGCGAGCCGTCGTGGATCAGGTGCTCCCAAAGCCTCTCGGGACCCTCACGGTCGACCTTCGCGTGCCATCGTTCCTGCCCGGCCTCGAGGACGCATGCCAGCGCCATCAACGCCCGCGCACTCGAGTCAGTCATGCGACGGCCCCCAGCTCCTCGCCGCGGCGCATGGCCAGCGCCGTGCGCACGTGGGACGCCGTGGGCAGATCGACGCCGGCCAGATCAGCCAGCGTCCAGCTCAGGCGCAGGACCTTGTCCACCCCTCGCGCCGATAGCCTGCCCTGCTTCACAGCGTCGTCCACCACCCCCAGTCCATCCGGAAGCGGCAGCTGCCGGCGCAGCCATGGCCCGCTGACCTCGCCATTCGTGCGCCATCGCGTGCCCGCGAGACGGCGTGCCTGCCGCTCCCGAGCCTCGGCCACTCGGGCCGCGACGTCCGCCGAGGCTTCGCCCTGCGGCTGTCCCTTGAGCAGCGACTTCGTCAGCGGCCGGACGTGGTGGTGCAGGTCGATCCGGTCGAGGACCGGTCCCGAGATCCGCGACTGGTAGCGGCGCACGACGTCGGGACGGCAGGTGCACTGCCGCGACGCCACCCCGTACCCACCGCACGGGCAAGGGTTCGCTGAGAGCACGAGCTGGAACCGGGCCGGGTACCGCACCTGCGCGCCGGACCGACCGATGTGGATCGAGCCGGCCTCGAGTGGCGTCCGCAAGGCCTCGATGAGGCTCGGCGGGAACTCCGTCGCTTCATCGAGGAACAAGACACCCAGATGCGACAACGAGAAGGACCCCGGTTGGCTCGCTTTCGGCCCACCACCGACCAGCGATACCAAGGATGCGGTGTGGTGGGGGGCAGCGAACGGCGGTCGTCGGATCAGTCCCTGGGCCACGTTCGCGCCAGACAGTGAATGGATGGCTGTCACCTCCAGCGCCTGCGACGGCGTGAGGTCGGGCAGGATCGACGGCAGGCGCTCGGCCAGCATCGTCTTGCCCACCCCCGGCGCTCCGTGGAGGAAGAGGTGGTGACGCCCAGCGGCCGCGACCTCGAGCACCCAGCGCGCCTCGGCATGACCCACGACGTCCCTGAGGTCTGGTCCCTCCCGTTTCGCCTCCGGTGTTGGCTCCGGCATCAGCCTGTCGAGGACGGGGTTCCCTTTCAGCACCTCCACCAGCTCAGCCAGAGTGCTCACGCCCCAGATCGTCAGGCCTTCGACGAGTCGCGCCTCCGACACCTGATCCGCCGCCAC
>JADGPB010000211.1 GCA_017882655.1 Propionibacteriales bacterium | reverse complement strand
GGGTTGTACGACGATGACGTGCCGGTCTCCCGTCGAACTCGCGCCACCCTCGATGGGAGCGTTGCTAGGGATCGGGTACGGGCCGGGGTCAGACTCGGACGCGTAGTCGAAGGTCACCTTCACCTTGGGCTGGCTCGCAGGGACGACCACGTACGGGAAGCCGAACGGGCCGCCGTTCCAGCTCGCGCCGAAGTCCATGTGGAGCTTCGTGGAGACGCCGATCGACGCGATGAACGCAGCGCTCAACGGGTCGACGGCTTTGCCGGCGACCGAGGTGTTCCACGCATTGCTCGCCGGGAACGGCCGGCTGATCGCGCCGAGCACGCTCGGCTTCGTGGCGGCGGCCGCAGTGGTTGTGGCCTTCGTGGCGGCCGCCGACGACGAGGTCGCGGCACTCGGGCTCGGGGTCGCACTCGTCGGCGACGACGTGGCCGAGGGCGTCGACGAGGACTCCGCGCCGAAGCTGCCGTGCGCGTCCGCCGTCTGTGTGGCGGCATGACTGCAGCCGCCGACGACCAGCACCAGCGCCGTGACGGCGGCCAGCACCACGTGGTCGAGGGGGCGTCTCACAGTGGCAGGCTAGCAACAGTGGGCGCGCTCGATTTGGCAAGTCCTGCAATTGTGATCGATAATCATTCTCATGAAGACCTGGCCTCTCCTGTCAGTCGCCCTGTCGTTACTGCTGCTGGCGTCCGGCTGTTCGGCCGCGACGACGACCGGGGGCACCGGCAGACTCAACGTCGTCGTGGCCTTCTACCCGCTCCAGTACGTGGTCGAGCAGGTCGGAGGCGACCAGGTGAGCGTGACGAGCCTCACCAAGCCCGGTGTCGAGCCGCACGATCTGGAGCTCACCGCCAAGCAGGTCGCCTCGGTCGCGACGGCCGACCTCGTCTTCTACGAGAAGGGCTTCCAGGCCGCGGTGGACAGTGCCGTGGACACAGAGAAGCCGAAGCGCGTCCTCGACGCGGCCACGATCGTCCCGCTCCGTACGACGCCCGGCTTCACGGGTGAGGGCACGACGCCAAGCACGAGCGCGCTCGACCCTCACACCTGGCTGGACCCGCAGACGATGATCAAGTACGCGTCGGCGGTCGCCGAACAGCTGTCGCAGGTACGTCCCGCATCGGCAGCCGTGTTCCAGCAGCGGGCCGATGCGCTCGTCAAGGAGCTGTCCACGCTCGACAGCGACTTCACGACCGGGTTGGCACACTGCCAGCTCACGGTCTTCGTCACTTCGCACGCGGCATTCGGCTACCTCGCCGAGCGGTACGGCCTGGAGCAGGTCGGCATCGCGGGGCTGACCCCCGATGCGGAGCCGACGCCCGCCCACCTCGCGGAGGTGCAGAAGATCGCTCAGGAGAAGGGCGTGACCACCATCTTCTCGGAGACACTCGCTTCACCGGCCCTGGCCGATGCGCTCGCCAAGGACCTCGGCCTCAAGACCGACGTGCTCGATCCGCTCGAGGGCATCACGGCGCAGTCCCGAGGCAATGACTACCCTTCGGTGATGCGCAGCAACCTCAGCGCCCTTCGTACGGCAGGAGCATGTCAGTGACTCCCGTCGCCATCACCAACCTGGGCGTCAGCCTGGGGGGCGTACCGATCTTGCGTGACGTCTCCATGGTCGTGGAACAGCACGAGATCGTGGCGCTCCTCGGCGGCAACGGCTCCGGCAAGACCACGCTCATCAGGGGACTGCTCGGACTCGTACCGCACGATCGCGGAGAGATCGACCTGTTCGGCACTCCCCTGGCCCAGTTCCAGGACTGGTCACGGATCGGGTACGTCCCGCAGCGGGCCTCCGTCTCGATGCATTCGACGACGGTCCGCGAGCTCGTGTCGTCAGGGACCCTGTCGACGCGACGTCCGTTCACACGTCTCGGCCGGACGAGACGTACTCGCGTGAGCGAGGTCATCGACCGGGTGGGGTTGGCACAGAAGGCCGACGACGCGTTCGTCCACCTCTCCGGCGGCCAGCAGCAGCGGGTCCTCATCGCCCGTGCCCTGGTCTCCTCGCCCACTCTGCTCGTCATGGACGAGCCGTTCGCCGGCGTCGATCTCGCCACGCAGCAACGGCTTGCTGATCTCGTCGGCAGCCTCCACGACGAGGGGATGTCCGTCTTGGTCGTCTTGCACGAGACGGATGTGTTCGAGCCGCTGCTGGATCGTGCGGTCGTGCTCCGCGAAGGACGGGTCGCCCTGGACGGAGTCCTCGAGCCGCACCACGGCCATGGGCACGAGACAGAGCCGCCAGGCCGGACCGTACGGATCATCGAGGAGGTACGGCCATGGAACTGATCGCCCTCGCCTTCATGCAGCGCGCGCTCATCGCCGCCATCCTCACGGGTCTGGTGGCGCCGGCGATCGGCACGTACGTGGTGCAGCGCAGGCTGTCGCTCCTCGGTGATGGCCTCGGCCACGTCGCGATCGCGGGCGTCGGACTCGCCCTCCTCACCCACTCGAGCCCCCTCCCAGTGGCGGTCGTCGTGTGCGTCGCCGGCGCGGTCGGCATCGAGCTGCTGCGCGAGCGCGGCCGGGCGACCGGGGACGTGGCGCTGGCGGTCCTCTTCTACGGAGGCCTCGCAACCGGCGTGCTCATGGCGGGTGCGGCGGGTCAAGGTGCCGGCGCCCTGTCGAACTACCTGTTCGGGTCGCTGACGAGCGTCACCGCGTCGGACCTGGTCATCGTGGCGGTGCTGGGTGCGGTCGTGCTGCTGGCTGCCATCGGCCTTGCCCCACAGCTGTTCGCGGTGTGCGCCGACGAGGACTTCGCACGGGTGCTCGGGCTGCGCGTCCGCATGTACAACCTGTTGATCGTCGTGCTCGCCGCGATCACCGTCACAACAGCGATGCGTACGGTAGGACTGCTGCTGGTCAGCGCCCTCATGGTGATCCCGGTCGCGACGGCACAGAACCTGTTCAAGGGGTTCCGCGCCGGGTTGTACGGAGCGATGGGCATCGGCGTGCTCGTAGCGCTGAGCGGGGTCGTCGGGTCGTTCTACGCCGACGTACCGCCGGGTGCCTTCATCGTCGTGCTCGCGATCGTCGCTTTCGCGCTGTCCTGGCCGATCTCGTCGCTGCGTCACCGGAACCGCCCGCTGGCGTCAGTCGACGAGGTGGAGTCGCTCCCCCACGAGCCCACCCCCGAGCACGTCCACGTGCATGGGCCCAACTGCGGTCACCGGGTGGTCGAGCACGGCGACCATGTGGACTATGTTCACGACGGCCACCGCCACGTGGTCCATGCCGACCACTACGACGAGCACTGATGACCGAGCAGCCACAGCGACGTACGACGCGACAGCGCACCGCGATCCGCGAGTTCCTCTCCGGCGCGGGTGACTTCCGCACGGCCCAGCAGATCCACGAACAGCTACGAGCCGGCGGAGACCCGATCGGCCTCGCGACCGTCTACCGGACGCTCCAGACGATGGCCGAGGCCGGTGATGTGGACATGGTCCGTACGGCCGACGGCGAGTCCGCGTACCGGCGCTGCACGACCAGCGGCCATCATCACCACCTGGTGTGCCGCAGCTGCGGACGCACGGAAGAGATCATGGCGAAGGTTGTCGAAGCATGGGCTGCGACCATCGCCGCCGAGCATGGCTTTACCAACGTCACCCACGACGTGGAGCTGTACGGACTGTGCGCGAGCTGCGGAGCTCGCACCGTCACCTGAGGTGGCGTCAGCGCATCTGAGTGTTCATCGACGTCGCGATGGACGCCTGCTCACCCGTGGGGTGGAACGACTCGGGGTAGACACCCTCGATGTCGGACTGGCCGTTGTGGACGAGGTCGTACAACCGTGCGAACGGGTACGCGATGGCCTTGAAGATCTGGGCCAGCTTCTTGAGGATCATCGGGTGGTCTCCGCTCTGCGTTGAGAACAGCTCTTCGTACAGATATGTCGGGAACCCGGCTCAGCGTTACTGAGCATCCGGTTCACAGCCCGATGTGTCCGGTGTGGGCTTGGGATGCCATCCCGATGATGCCCTCTGTGACGGCCTCGTCCTTCTTGCCCAGCTTGGCCTCGGGATGGAGGTCGGCGACGTCCGAGTCGACGCGGAGCAGCTCGTCCACGCGCTTGACCGGCGACCACAGGATCTTGGCGATCTTCTTCACGGTCATGAGTGACCTCCGCTCTCGTTCACATCGTACTTCCGAGGCAGTCCAGACGGCGGGCCATCTGCCGGAGAATTCCGAACCCTGATTGGCCGAAACGGACGGAGCTCTCCGCCTGACTGTGGGCTCGAACGCGCCCGCACCAGGAACGAGATCGCATCAAGATGGAGAGTTTCATTGGCACAATTTTCTTGCAACGAGACGTTGCATGGGCTATAATCATACGCATGTACGTATCGCCTCGGCACTTCGTGGTCACTGACCCGGCGCCTGTGGTCGTGCCCACGAACTCCCAGGAGCTGTTCGCCAAACTGGACCATTCGGAGCAGACGATGATCGCCGGTGAGGTGGCCAAGCTGGAGACGATCCACGAGCTGTGCCTGGCGTTCCGGGCGGTCGATGAGGACGCGTTCGGTGAAGCCGCCGAAAGGCTGGTCTTCCACGGTGCGCATGGCACGCCCGGGGTCGCGGAGTACCTGAGCCTGGAAGTCTCGGCCTTGTTGCGGATCAGTCCCGGTGCTGGGGCGTGTCTGATCGGGCAGGTGCTGAACTGTGTCTACCGGCATCCGCTGCTGTGGGACGCGGTCCGGGTCGGCGCGGTCCGCTGGTACCGGGCGAGCGAGATCATCAGCGAGGTCAACGCGGCCGGCTTGTGCCAGGCGGCTGCCCTGTGGGTGGATCAGCAGATCACCCCGCGGCTCGCGAGCCTGCCCCGAGGCCGGGCGATCCGGTTGCTGCGCGGCTACATCGCCCTCGCCGATCCGGAGGAAGCCCGGGAGCGGGAACTCAAGGCCCGGACCCACCGCCACGTCACGTTGTGGGACCCGAGCCTGGAGTCCGGCCCGTGCCGGAACCTGACCGGCCGGCTCGACGTGACCGACGCGGTCGCCCTCGATGCGACGCTGAACCAGCTCGCCGCCGTGCTCGCCGCGGATGGGGATCTGGAGTCGCTGGATCAGCGCCGGGCGAGCGCGCTCGGGATCCTGGCCGACCCGGCACGGGCGTTCCAACTCCTCAACGGCCAAGACGCACCGTCCCAGCAGAAGGCCACCCTGATCGTCCATATGAGCCAAGAGGCGATCA
>JADGPB010000210.1 GCA_017882655.1 Propionibacteriales bacterium | reverse complement strand
TCAAGGTCGTGGGCTGGTACGACAACGAGTGGGGCTACTCGAACCGTCTCGTCGACCTCACCGTCCTCGTCGGCTCGAAGCTCTGATCCGCTCCCACTCGTAGAAAGGCCTTCACGTGAGGTCAGTATCCGACCTTGGCGCGCTCGCTGGAAAGCGCGTCCTGATTCGCTGTGATTTCAATGTCCCGCTCGACGGCGACGTCATCACCGACGACGGGCGCATCCGCGCCGCGCTCCCGACGCTCACCGGTCTGATCAAGGCCGGCGCGAAGGTCGTGGTACTGGCCCACCTGGGCCGTCCTAAGGGCCTCTTCAACCCGAAGTACAGCCTCGCCCCGGCCGCCACGCGGCTGGGCGAGCTGCTCGGCACCGAGGTGAAGCTGGCAGGCGACGTGGTCGGTGACTCGGCGAAGGCCATGGTTGCCGGACTCGCCGACGGCGAGATCGGCATGTGCGAGAACGTCCGCTTCGAGCCGGGCGAGGAGAGCAAGGACGACGCCGAGCGCGGCGCTCTTGCTGCTCAGTACGCGGCATTGGCCGACGTCTTCGTCTCCGACGGCTTCGGTGTCGTACATCGCAAGCAGGCATCGGTCTACGACGTGGCGAAGCTCCTGCCGTCCGCGGCCGGCTCGCTCGTCGCCAAAGAGGTCGAGGTCCTCAAGAAGCTCACCCAGCACCCCGAGCGTCCGTACGTGGTCGTCCTCGGTGGGGCGAAGGTGGCCGACAAGCTCGCTGTCATCGACAACCTGCTGCAGGTAGCCGACACGCTGGTCGTCGGCGGCGGCATGAGCTACACGTTCCTCGCGGCCCAGGGCTACGAGGTCGGCGGCTCGATCCTCGACGCCGAGAACATCGAGGCCTGCAAGGGCTACCTGGCGCAGGCCACCCAGGCCGGCAAGCAGATCCTGCTGCCGGTCGACACGCGTGTGGCAGCCGAGTTCGACTTCGCGGGCCGTACCGTCTCCGAGGTCTCGATCGTCGCGTCGAGCGAGATCCCGGCGGACCAGTCCGGACTCGACATCGGCCCGGAGACCGAGAAGCTGTTCGCCGCCGCGATCCTGGGCGCCAAGACGGTGTTCTGGAACGGCCCGATGGGCGTGTTCGAGATCGAAGCCCTTGCTGCTGGCACGAAGGCCGTGGCCACGGCGCTCGCCGACACCGAGGCCTTCACGGTCGTCGGCGGCGGCGACTCCGCAGCGGCTGTACGTCAGCTCGGCTTCGCCGACGACGCGTTCGGCCACATCTCGACCGGCGGCGGCGCGTCGCTGGAGTACCTCGAGGGCAAGACCCTTCCGGGTCTGTCCGTGCTGGAAGGCTGAGCGATGGCGAACCGTACCCCGCTGATGGCGGGCAACTGGAAGATGAACCTCAACCACGTCGAGGCGACCGGACTCGTCCAGAAGCTCGCGTGGACCCTGGTCGACCACAAGTACAACCCGGCGACGACCGGGGTGGCCGTCATCGTGCCGTTCACCGACATCCGTACGGTGCAGACGCTCATCGAGGCGGAGAAGTACCCGATCGCCTGGGGCGCTCAGGACGTCTCCGCCCACGCCTCCGGCGCGTACACGGGCGAGATCTCGGCGGACATGCTCGCCAAGCTCGGCTGCACGTACGTCGTGGTCGGCCACTCGGAGCGCCGTCAGTACCACGCTGAGACCGACGAGGTCATCAACGCCAAGGCCAAGGCGGTCATCGCTGCCGGCATGACGCCGATCATCTGCTGCGGCGAGGTGCTGGAGATCCGCAAGGCCGGCACCCACGTTGCGCACGTCCTCGGACAGGTCACCGCCTGCCTCGAGGGTCTCACCGCGGAGCAGGTCGGCGCGCTCGTCATCGCGTACGAGCCGGTCTGGGCCATCGGTACGGGCGAGGTCGCCACGCCGGCGGACGCGCAGGAGGTCTGCGGCGCTATCCGCGGCAAGGTCTCCGAGCTTCTCGGTGCGGGCGCAGCGGCAGCCGTGAAGATCCAGTACGGCGGCTCGGTCAAGTCCAGCAACGTCGTCGACATCATGGGCCAGCCCGACGTCGACGGTGCTCTTGTGGGCGGCGCCAGCCTCGATGCGGTGGAGTTCTCCAAGATCGTCCTGTTCCAGGGCTGATCGTAGCTAGCGGGTCGACGGCGTCGGTGGCGAAGGCCCCGGCGCCGTCGCCATGTTCGCCCGCAGCGCCACGGATATCGCCTCGGTCGCGAGGCCAGTTCTTCGGCGAGGGCACCCGTGGGTTACGATGTCCAGGTGAATTTGCTCGTCCCCTTGATCACCTGGCCTGTACTCAGCGTGTCCATCGGCCTCGTGATCACCAGCGTGATCCTGGCCCTGTTCATCCTTCTTCATAAGGGGAAGGGCGGTGGCATGTCCGACCTCTTCGGTGGTGGCATGTCGACGGCCATGGGCGGCACGAGCGTCGCCGAGCGAAACCTCGACCGCATCACGATCATCGTGGGGTCGCTGTGGTTGGCCTGCATCGTCGCGCTGTTGATCATGTACCGCTTCGGCGTCTAGCCAGACCACGAGTTTCACGAGTCCAGAACAACCTACGATCGAGGAGATTGACTGTGGCCGGAGGTAGCGCCATTCGCGGCAGCCGCGTCGGTGCGGGCCCCATGGGGGAGGCCGAACGGGGCGACGCGGCCCCACGCCTGTACGTCTCGTACTTCTGCGCGAACATGCACGAGACCCGCCCGGCGTTCGCCGCCGAGGCCCAAGTGCCGAGGGAATGGGATTGTCCGCGTTGCGGACTGCCCGCCAACCTGGATGCGGAGAACCCGCCGCCTCCGCCGAAGATCCTGCCCTACAAGACGCACCTCGCGTACGTGAAGGAACGGCGCACCAGCGCTGAAGCCCGCACGATCCTCGAGGAGGCGCTCCAGGGCCTGCGTGACCGCCGCGCCCGCGGCGAAGTCATCTACTGACGTTCACCACCACGAACGGCCGACCCCTGGGGTCGGCCGTTTTGGCGTTCAGAGCAGGCAGAAATGGAACGGCAGCTCAGCAGCGGCGGCTTCATCGAGGAACCACACCGTACGGTCGACGCCGCTCACGTGGGCCGAGATCGTCGTGGCATCGCCACGGAACGTCCGCGCCACCGCGCGCGCTTTCTCCTTGCCGGTCGCCAGCATCCAGACTTCTCTGGACTTGTTGATCGTGGCGAGGCTCAACGAGACCTGCTCGCTGGGTGGCTTTGGCGCATCGGTGACCCCGACCGCGATCGCGGACGTCGGCTCGGCCGAGGGATGATTCGGATGCAGAGCGGCCACATGGCCGTTCTCGCCGAGCCCGAGAAGGCAGATGTCGATGATGCGGCCGGCGAAGTCGGTCCCGTACGTCAACGCCGCCTGCGCAGGATCCGCCGAGGCGTCCGACGACGGCATCGGGTGCGTACGCGCGGGGGACAGCGGGAACGTGCCGGCGAGGCGTGACAGGGCCTGGAGCGAGTTCCGGCGCGGATCGTCGGTGGGGACGAACGCCTCGTCGGTCCACCACAGCTCGAGGGCCCCAGGATCGACCTTCGATTTCCCGACCACGCGAGCCAGGTGCTCGTAAGCGAGATTGGCGACCCGCCCGCCGGTCAGACACAGCTCGACGATGCGGCCGTCCGACTGCAGCTTCTCGATGCGCCGCACGAGCGAGTCCGCCACGTCCTGGGCCAGCATCTCAGCGGTGGGAAGACGGCGTACGACGCGGGCGCTCATGACGCGTCCGCGGCGTTGTGGTGAGGCGTGGGAAGCGGCGGATCCGGACGTCTCAGGGCCTCTTGCACCCTCGCTGCCTTCCGGCTGCCCGCTCTGGCTCCCGTCTTCGCGACGCGGGCGGCCGCGATGGCGCCGGCCTCCTTGCGTTTGCGTACGGGCTCGGGCTGGGCTGGCGCGGCCCTTCCCGCACGGGACAGCAGGGCAGCCAACGCGGCGGCGTACACGTCGTCGGGATCAAGGCGCCGGAGCTCTTCGGTGAGTAGCTCGTTGATGTCTCGCCTCTTGAGTGCCACCGTACGGCGCGGCTGGCCCGGGATCGCGTACGACGCCGTCCTGCCGTCCTCGCGAGCGATGACGATGTCGCCACCTGGGGTCTCGAGCACCACCGACGTGATCCCGGGACCGGCTGAGGCCTTGCGCGTGACCGTGACCTTCAGGCGGCTCTCCAGCCACGCGGCCATGAGGTCCGCCGGGGCGTTGTTGCGCGGACCGACGACCGTTGCGGACAGGATGCGCATCGGATACTGGTCCAGCGCGGCGGTGAGCAGCGCTCGCCACAGCGTCAGCCGGGTCCAGGTGAGGTCGGTGTCGCCGGAGGAGTGGTGAAGGGCTCGGATCTGCAGGGTCTTGATGGGGTCTGCGGTGCTTGCCGCGTCGGTGATGCGGCGGTCGGCGAGCTGTCCGAGGATGTCGTCTCCAGGCGCGTCAGGAGCGTTGGTCGGCCACCACATGACGACCGGCGAGTCAGGCAGCAGCATCGGCAGTACGACCGAGTCCGCGTGCTCACGGACCTCGCCGGACAGCCGGAGCACGATGACCTCGCCCGGTACGTCCTCAGCAAGGTGGATCTCCGCGTCCAGTCGATCGGTCTTCCCGGTGGTCTTGACGACGAGCACCAGACGGCAGGGGTGTTCGCGCGCGGCGGTCTGTGCCGCTGCATACGCCTTCCCGAACGAGCGCTGCTCCGCGGGCACGACGAGGGTGAGCACCAGGCCGGAGGCGCTGCCGAGACGGCTGCGTGCCTTGAGCAGCGCGTTGGCGATCTCGGTGGTGTCAGTGTGCGTGAGCGTGATGATCATGGGTCTCCTAGGGCCGCCGCCAGGCGTGGCCGTCGCGTGCGATCATCTCGTGGGCGCTGGCTGGGCCCCACGTCCCGGACTCGTAGTCCTCGGGGGGTGTCTTGAGGCTCGCCCAGTAGTCGAGCACAGGATCGAGGATCTGCCAGCCGAGCTCGACCTCCTCCTGTTGCGGGAACAGCGGCGGGTCACCGAGCAGTACGTCCAGAAGCAGCCGCTCGTACGCCTCGGGAGACGACTCGGTGAACGATTCGCCGTAGCCGAAGTCCATGTTGACGTCCCGGATCTCCATCTGGGTGCCAGGGACCTTCGCGCCGAACCGAAGCGTCACGCCTTCGTCGGGCTGGATCCGCATCACGAGCGCGTTCCGGCCGAGATCCAGGGTGTCGGTGGCGGTGAACGGCAGGTGGGGAGCCTTCTTGAATCCGAGCGCGATCTCCGTGACGCGACGGGGGAGACGCTTGCC
>JADGPB010000209.1 GCA_017882655.1 Propionibacteriales bacterium | reverse complement strand
GATCCGGACCAGGCCGAACGACGTCCGTCCGTTCGTCACCGTGTAGCCGACGTAGTACGTACCGGCTGCGGACGCCTTGAACCTGAACGTCTTGGCGGAGTAGTCCACGGTGAACTTCGTGGGCTGGGGCGATGGGGAGCCGACCGAGGCGAGCGCGAGGTTCACGCCCTGGTCGTTGTCCAGCGGCGAGACCTCGATCTCCTGGTTGGTCATCGCCTTCACGTAGTCGCCGTTCGCGACCGGCGTCACCTCTTGCGGCTCCCGCACGTCGATGACGAGCACTCCCGACGACGTGGCGGAACCGTCGGACACGGTGACGTTGATCGTCTTGAGCCCGATGACCTTGCCCACATCGGTGAACGTGATCGTGCCGTCGGGTGTGAATGACACCTCGTCGTTGCCCTCGGCGAGCGTGGCGCTGATGAGGACCATGTCGTCGCCGTCGGGGTCGCGCCAACGCAGCAACTCTCGGATCTGCGTCTGCTGGCCGGACGCCACGATGACGGCTTCCTGGGAGCGCAGCGCGGGCGGCTGGTTCGCGGCAGCCTGGTCGGCAGACTCGATGGAGAGCGTCACATGGGCCGGCTGCGAGTAGCCGCCGCGGCCGTCAGTGATCGTGTACGAGAAGGTCCTGGTGCCCGTGGCGTTCGCTGCGACGACCGCCTGGAGACCGGCCCCGCCTCGTACCAGCTCGAGGGCCACGCCCGCCCCGGTGGTCGGCGTGTCGACCACGGTGATGATGTCGCCGTCCGGGTCGGAGTCGTTGTCGAGGATCGGCAGGATCGTGGATCGTCCCGCACGTACCATCAGGGAGTCGTCGTGAGCGACGGGCGGACGGTTGGTGCCCGTACGATCCGGGTTGACCTTGGTGGCCTCGTCGCTGGGGGTGTCCTTCTTCGCCGAGGCCTCGGCCGGGGTCACCTTCGACCAGTCGTTGATGCGGCGCATCCCGTCGGTGACCAGCCAGATGTCGCCCCCCTTGACGTCGTTGAGGATGACGCTGTCCCCGTTGACCCAGAGCGTGAGGTCGGCGTTGGTCCCCAGGTTGGGGATGTCGACGAGCTGGGGCGACTTGCCGGGACACACCGTCGCGACCTTCGTCCCGACGACGCCGTACAGGCAGCCGTTGGCCGACACCGGCGCCTCGATCGCACCCTCAGGCATCGCGCCGGACAGGGAGACGAGAGCCTTGCGCGTGACGCCGACGATGCCCGTGGGCGTCGCCACCACCGCGCCGAGGTTGCCGCTCTCCAGCGTGAGCGCCGGGACGGGCTGAGCCAGCTGGGCGCGAGATCCCATCGGCATCTCGATCGCCTTGTCGGCGCCCTCGAACCACACCAGCTGCTTCGTACGATCGAGGACGACCGCCTTGTCGCCCACTGCGCTGAGCTGGACGTTCGCCACGCTGGCGTCGAGCTGCATCGGTACGGACGAGATGGTCTTGACGCCGTTGACGTACCGCACGATCTGCGAGTTGACCAGGGACAGGCCGATGAGGTTGCCGTTCGTGGTGACCGTCACGAGGGCGTTCTCACCGAGGTCGAGCAGCGCCTTCTCCTTGTTGAAGTCGCGCTGCAGCATCGACGCCGCGTCGCCGAACCACACGGATCCGTTGAGGCGGCTGATCACGGCGATCTTCCCGCCGTTCAGCACGAGGTCGCCGCTGGACGGGAGGCTGACCGCCGAACCGAGCTCGCCGGTCGAGGGGTCGAAGGACTGGATCTGGTTCGACGACTCGCCCTTCACGACGACCGTACGACCCTCTTGCAGCACGCTGAAGGACTGGTCCGCGATGCTCACAGCACTGGACAGGTCCTTGATCTGGGTGTTCACCGTGCCGAGCAGACCGGCGGACTGGTTGATCCCGAAGATGGCGCCGTCCTGAAGACGGACGTCCGCGACCCGGAGGCCGGGAGCGAGGAATGCGGAGGCGACGAGGCAGATGGCGACCACCATGACGAGGAATCCCGTCCAGTGCCGCCTCAGAACCTCAGGCACGCGTCTACGCGCCCCACGCACCGCCACTCGTGTGCTCCCTCCCTGAACGCGTGCCCTGCAACGCGTCCTCGACAGTGTCGCAGGCCAAAAGTTCAGGAGCCAGCCGTCCTCATCTTGGCAACGGCTATGCCGGGAGGCCGACCGTGATGACGCCCCCGTCACCCAGATCGAGGATCGTGCCGGGCTCGACCGTCACCGGAGTGCCCGGCATCATGCGTACGGGCGCCTGACCTGGACGGACCAACATCGTGCCGTTGGTCGAGTGCAGGTCTGTCGCGACGATGTCCCATTCCTTCACCGCCACCTTGAGGTGCGTACGGCTGATGTCGCTGTTGGGGCTCGGGATGGGCAGCAGGATCGGGTTGCCGTCGCCTGCCTGAGCCGACGGAGCGCGCCCGATCAGGACCGTGTCGGTGAGCTCGATGCGTGCGCCGCCCGCGGTGATCAGCAGGGCCATCACCGGCTTGTGCACGAGGCGCGGGTTGGCGTTGTCGACGGGCTGGCCGCACCTGCGGCACCGCGGCGAACCAGGTGGGTTCGGGTGGCCGAACGAGCACACCACGGCAAGCACCAGGTTGTCGCTCCCCTGCCGCGGCGCGACGGGCTTGTGCGTCATGGCGATACCGGTCGAGAAGACCGTGCTGTCGGAGTCGGCGCTGTCCGCCGAGACGGGCAGGCCCGGCTCGGAAGGAGCGCCCGGACCCTGAGGCGGCGGCGCCGCCGGAGCGTACGCGGCGGGAGGCGGTACGGGCGAGGTCATCGGAGCGCCGTTCGGCGACATCGGGCCGCCGTACTGGGGGCTCGGCGGGTAGATCGGCTGCTGGGGCAGGCCGTACTGGCCGGGCTGGCTCTGCAGGGGCTGACCGGGGAACGGCTGACCGGGGAACGGCTGTCCTGGGTACGCCTGACCTGGGTAGCTCGGAGCCTGCGGCGCCGCGTACGGGGAGGCCGACGGCACGGCGAACGGCATGCCGGGGACCTGGCCCTGCGGCGGTCCGTACGGGTTCGGTTGAGGCTGCGCGTACGGAGCCTGCTGGGGCTGGTTCCAGCCGGGAGGGGGTCCTTGCGGCGCTTGTGCGGCACCACTCGGGGCCGGGACCGCTGATGCGAGGAAGCCGCCCTGGTGCTGCGCGACGTCCGCCCCGGGGAAGCCGGGGAAGCCCTCAGCCTGGGGGGCCTCGGGCGCTTCGACCTCGAGTGCTACGGACTCCGCGGGTGCGTCCGCTGGCTCCGACCCGAGGTCGAGGCCGCTCTGCTGGGCATCGGGGACGCCGTCCCCGTCCTCGTCGACGAACAGGTCGACCGGGACCACAGACTCCTGGTCCCGGATGCCCCAGGCGTCGCCGTCCGGGTGCCCGACGGGCTCCGGGGATGCCGGCCAGGAAGGCTCGACGGGCGCGGAGGTCTCGTGGAAATTCTCATCTTCGGGCTGGTGATCGTCGGTCTCGATCGGCAGTGACTGCTCGGCGACGAACTGCTCAACATCCCCGGGCGGCAAGACGTCGGCGTCCTCGGCGGGCAGGACGTCGCCGTCCTCGGCGGGCAGGACGTCGGCTTCCTGGTCGGGCAGGACGTCGGCTTCCTGGTCGGACGGCTCTGGCGACTCGGGCAGCGCGGGCTCGCCGGCGTGGAACGCAAGCGGCGCAGTAATGGCGGGCCCCACAGCGGCGGCTCCGGCCAGCGCCAGTCCCGCAGCGAGGACCGGCGACTCTCCGTGGCGCTGCGCGTCCTCGTCGGCGGTCGGCTCCTTGACGTCATCCTCAGCCGCCGGCTCCTCGACAGCCGGCTCATTCACAAGCGGCTCTTCGGCAGCGGGCTCCTCGACAACCGGTTCACCGTCAACCGATTCGGCGGCGGGCTCCTCGACGGCTTCGACCGGTGCGTCATGCGCCTCATCGTCCGCGGGCTCGGCAGGTTCTTCGGGGACCTCGACCTCGGCCGCTGCGGTCGGCAGGACCAGCTGGACCTTCTGAGTGGCGTCGATGGTGATGGAAGCCGCGAGGACGACACCGACGGCCAACGGGAGCTGCAGTACGGGCTCGTCGTCGAGCTCGTCCATGTCGACGCGCACCTGACGTACCGGCTGGAGCCCCACCTCGTTCCAGGTGTGGAACCCCTCGCCCTCCGCGACGACGTCACCGGTCTCCGCGTCGACGGCGCGAAGCCCACCCCGAATCAGGGAGTGCATCCCGTCCTCGGCCCAGAAGAAGGCGGCGAAGTGGGGCATGAGGTCGAGGCGGAAGGCGCTGAACTTCTGGGCCAGGTCGCCGACGTCTGCCGCCGACACCACGTCCTGCCACAGGTCGCTCAACAGCCCGGACATGTGCGCGGGCGCAGGCTGCATGATCACGACAGATGTCGGGCCTGCGAGGACCACCCAACGGCCGGGTACGTACGATGCCCGCCAGCTGCTCACGGTCTCCATGCGAGGTGCCTCCGCTCTCAGGCCTAGCCAGATCCCCCGGCGTATGGTCAGCCTGGTTCACATTGTGACGTGTGAGGCGCACCGACCCCTATTTGCTCACCGATTAGTCCAGACTGCGGCGGCCCCGGAGTCGCCGATGAGGTACACGACGACAAGAACAACGATGCACGCGATCGCCATGAGGATGGAGGCGATCAGCGGAGTCCTCCCCCGGCGCAGCCAGGGAGCCTTCGCCTCGACCCAGGTCTTCATGACTTCGCTCGACGTCAGCCACCACCCGATCGTCGCCACCGCGAACACGCCGGCGACCCACGGCCCCTTCTCGCCGAGATCGGCGTGGTTGGCCACGAGCTGACTGCCCTGCTTCAGGTTGAGGAGGAGCTGCTTCCCCGTGATGTCAGCAGCGATCGCCGCGATCGCACCCCCGACGGCACCGAGCGGAAGAAGCCAGTCGAGTCGGTTCCGGAGCCCTCGCCAGAACAGGCTCACCAGGACGGCCACCGGGACGAGGACGAGCAGCATCACCGCGAAGTGGACGACGAGCGGGTGCAGGGGCAGTGATGTCATGGGCACATGCTTTCGGGTCATTGAAGCTTGAAGCAATATGAGCGGGCTGTGACTTCCCTTTGTCATGGTTAACGTATCGATACGGCTTTGGCTCAATGGGCGGAACGACCGAAGATCCGACGAGCAGCGCGAGGGTCGCCCCGCGACTTCACAGGCAAAACTCCGACCTCACAGGTAAATCTTGCCTGTGAGGTCGCCAATGGGAGGGACGTACACAGCACAGCGGCCCGGACCGTGAGGCCCGGGCCGCTGCTTGGTGAATCAGACTTACTTG
>JADGPB010000208.1 GCA_017882655.1 Propionibacteriales bacterium | reverse complement strand
TCGTGGGCGACACCGGTGATGAGTGCGGCCTCCATGGCACGTCCTTCCGTGATGAGCGACGAGTCCTTGACCCAGGTGCCGGATTTGGCAGAGAACGAAGAGCGGACGTGTACCTGGACGCTCGCGCGGCGTGCGTACTCCACGCAGCGCAGGTGCAGGATCTTGGCCCCGTTCGCGGCCAGCTCGAGCATCTCCTCGTACGAGATCTCGGGGATGCGCCGGGCACCGGGCACGATCCGCGGATCGGCGGTGAAGACCCCGTCGACGTCGGTGTAGATCTCGCAGTACTTGGCGCCGAGCGCGGCAGCCAGCGCAACGGCCGTGGTGTCCGAGGCGCCTCGCCCCAGCGTGGTGATGTCCTTGGTGGACTGCGAGACGCCCTGGAAGCCGGCCACGATGACGATGTCGCCGTCGCCCAGCGCCTCCACGATCCGTCCGGGCGTGATGTCGATGATGCGGGCGTTCCCGTGGGTCTCGGTGGTGATGACGCCGGCCTGGGACCCGGTGAACGAGCGCGCGTGGAAGCCCGTGTCGGCGATCGCCATCGCGAGCAGCGCCGCGCTCATCCGCTCGCCGGCGGTGAGCAGCATGTCGAGCTCACGCGCGGGGGGCTGGGGGCTGACCTGCAGAGCCAGATCCAGGAGCTCATCGGTCGTGTCACCCATCGCGGAGATGACGACCACGACGTCGTGCCCCTGCTTCTTGCTCTCGACGACCCTTCTCGCGACGCGTTTGATGCTCTCCGCGTCGGCGACCGAAGATCCGCCGAACTTCTGGACGACCCGTGTCACCCGACCTCCCTTGCCGGTCCACGAGTCTAGTGGCGAGGTGCGTGCCCGGGGCGTGCCACCCGTCAAGGGTCTTCGGCGACGGGCTACCAGGGTTCCGGTCGGTCAGGTGTGGCGGCGCTACGCAGAGTCCGCGCCGGGGTCTCGACAGGGGCGCGCAAGGGGTTGGTGGGTGAGCGTGAGGGCCACCGCTTCAGGTGGAGTGGCAGCATGGAGGAGTGACGACGAACAAGACGGGGTACGAGACGTACCCTCGGCCTGCGCCTTTCGTCGCCCCCGAGAAGTGGGAGCAGCCGGTCTTCGCGGCCACGCCACAGCTCGTACAACGACCTGAAGACCAGCCCGCGGCGCCGTCAGCGATGGCCGTCGGAGAGCGAGAGACCGAGTGAGCATCCCGTACGAGAACGTCCCCCAGCGGATCGGCAACGCCGAACGCGAGACCGCTGTCGAGCGGTTGCGCGTGAACCTCGACCAGGGCCGGCTCGACCAGCCCACGTACGAGACGCGGGTCGCGACCGCCCTCGCCGCGACAACGCAGGACGACCTCGAGCCGTTGTTCCAGGACCTGCCGCCCGTGGTGAGCAGCAGCACGTACGAGCTGTACCCGCATCAGTCGGTGGCGATGCCCACGCCCAGCCCGTACCAGATGGACGAGACGCCCTCCCCCAACGAGCGGCCGCGGATGCCGCCACAGATGGAGTGGTTCAACGGGCTGCCCGCGTGGGCGAAGGTCATCCTCGTCGTCGTGTTCATCACGCTCATGGCGGGGCTGTTCCGGTTCGGCGGCTGGTGGTTCATCTTCTTCTTCCCGGCCGTCTTCGGTCGCTGGGGGCGTAACAATCAGACCAGAAACACCCGCAACCGTCAGCGGCGCTACTAGGTGAGTGATGTGATCGAGACATGAAGCTCGAGGTCAGGCGTAACGATGGAGCTCGCCGGTACGAACTCGTCTCCGACGAAGGCGAGCTCATCGGGCTGATCGACTACCGTGTGACGGAGTCGACCATCGACCTCTTCCATGCCGAGACCAACCCCGCCCACGGCGGCAAGGGGTACGGATCGCTGCTCGTCGAAGGTGCGCTCGAGGACATCCGCGAGCGCGGCGATCTGACCGTACGACCCAGCTGCCCGTTCGTCGCCGACTTCTTCGGCAAGCACCCGGAGTACGCCGACCTTCTGTAGCCCCGCTGGCTCGGGTGCGATGTCTACTTGAGTCATGACCGCGGACGACTTGTACGTCACAACTCGGGACTACTCGACAAGCCCCTTCTCCGCGATGACGTCGCCGACGGGCTGATCGACCATGGTCTTCACCGCTCTCGTCTCCCTCATCGCCGGGTTGCTGACCGTACTGGCGCCGTGCGTCCTCCCACTCCTGCCGGTGGTCCTCGGGGGCAGCGTGGTGCGCGAGGGCAACGACCGGTGGAGGCCGTTCATCATCACCGGCAGCCTGGTGGCATCGCTCGTCCTGTTCACGCTGCTTCTCAAGGCGTCCACCGTGTTCATCCATGTCGACCCGCGAGTCTGGACGTACCTGTCGGGCGGGATCATCGTCGTCCTCGGCGTCTCGATGCTGTTCCCCGGGCTCTGGCCGCGCGTGGCCGAGGCGTTGGGCCTCGAACGCCGCTCCCAGGCCTTCCTGCAGAAGGCCCACGGCCACCGGAACAAGACCGTGTCGGCCGTGCTGACGGGCGCCGCACTGGGTCCGGTGTTCAGCAGCTGCAGCCCGACGTACGCGTGGGCGATCGCCACGGTGCTCCCGGCGAGCCCGGCGCTCGGCATGGTCTACCTGAGCGTGTACTGCGTGGGGGTCGGGGCCGGGCTGCTGGCTGTCGCCCTCCTGGGACGTCGGTTCCTCAGCCGCATCAAGTGGGCCAGCAAGCCTGGCGGCGCGTTCCAGCGCATCGTCGCGTCCCTGTTCATCGTCGTGGGGCTGTTCATCGTCACGGGACTGGACCAGGCCGTCGAGACGAAGCTGCTCACCGCCGACCCGTTCGGCATCACCCGCCTCGAGCAGCGGTTCGTGCCGACAGGGACCGGGTCGAACGCACCCGTGGAGATGTCCCCCGGGGACGTGGCGAGCTACCCGGCCCCCGAGCTGGTGGGGATCCAGGGATGGATCAACTCCGACCCGCTGACGCTGGCGCAGCTGAAGGGCAAGGTCGTCCTGATCGACTTCTGGACGTACTCGTGCATCAACTGCGAGCGCACCCAGCCGTACCTCAATGCCTGGTACAACACGTACCGGGCCGACGGTTTCGTCATCATCGGCGTGCACGCTCCGGAGTTCGCGTTCGAGCAGGTGCCGGAGAACGTGCAGAAAGCGGTCACGGCGGACGGCATCAAGTACCCCGTCGCTCTGGACAACGGCTTCGCGACCTGGAAGGCGTACGCCAACAACTACTGGCCCGCGAAGTACCTCATCGATCGAGAAGGCCGGGTCCGGTACACGCAGTTCGGCGAGGGCGCCTACGACGTGACGGAGTCGAAGATCCGGCAGCTTCTGGGAGAGTCGGCCTCCACGACGCCGGTGGTTCAGGTCACGGCGGACGGCCCTGGCAGCGCCAACCAGACTCCCGAGACGTACCTCGGGACCGACCGGGAAGAGCGTTACGCGGGCAAGCCGGGACTCGGCGGTGGCAGCACCTACACCGAGGCGAGCGTAGGTGCGAACGAATGGACTCTCGGCGGGGCCTGGGACGTGGCGAGCCAGGCGATCACCGCGGCCTCCGACGGGGCGACGCTCACCCTGAACTACACCGGCAGGGACGTCTATCTCGTGATGGGCGGCCCGCCAGGGTCGACCGTGAAGGTGGCCGTGGACTCCTCCGCCACCCTCGGGTCGGACGTGGGCCCGAACAGCACGGTGACGTTGGACGGCCCCCGCATGTACCGCATCGTCGAGTCCACAGAGTCGAGCGCCGGGGGTACCCTGCGGCTCACGTTCTCGCGAGGCGTCTCCGCCAACGCGTTCACGTTCGGGTGACGGGTGGGGCCTGTCGGTTCATCATGTTAAGTGGGTGACTCGCACCTTCTCATGGCCAATCCGCCATGTGAAGCTCAGATTCGGCTACTTAACATGATGAACCGGAAGGCTGGCGCAGGCAGCCCTGCGGCCAGCGCCTCAGGCCTTCGTCACCTCGAACGACAGGCCTAGGTCGTCGTCTGTCGACCAATCGTCGCCCGACGTATCCGCCTCGACCACGCTCGTCGCCAGTACCTCGTCCGCCACGAACGCGGCATCCTCGCGGAGCGCGTCGGCGGCCTCGCCCGTACCGGTCCAGGTGAGCGTGATGCGGTCGGAGACCTCGAGGCCCGTGGTCTTGCGGGCCTCCTGGACGACGCGTACGACGTCGCGCAGCAGCCCCTTCCGTACCAGCTCAGGTGTCAGCTCGAGGTCCAGGGCCACGGTCTCGCCCTGCTCGTTGACGACCGACCAGCCCTCCCGCGGACGCTCGGAGACGATCACCTCGTCGGCGGTCACCTCGATGCCCCCCTCGAACGCGACGGTCGCCTTGCCGTCCGCATGCAGCGCGGCGGCCAGAGCATGCGCATCGGCGTCGGCGATCGCCTGCGCGACCAGCGGCGTCTGCTTGCCGAACCGCTTGCCGAGCGCGCGGAAGTTGCCCTTCGCCGAGTAGTCGACGAGGTCACCGGCCGACGAGAACGAGTCGAGCGCGCCGACGTTCAGCTCCGCGATCACCTCGGCCACGATCTCGTCGTTCAGCTGCGACAAGGTGGTCGACGCGAGCAGCGCTCGGCGCAGCGGCTGCCGCGTCTTCACCTTCGCCTCGCTCCTTGCCGCACGGCCGAGCTCGACGACGCGCCGCGCCAGACCCATCTCCCGGCTCAGCTCCGCATCGACGAGGGACCCGTCGACGAGAGGCCACGACGCGAGGTGTACGGATCCGGGCGCGTCCGCGTCGGTCGTGACGATCAGGTCCTGCCACACCCGTTCGGTGATGAAGGGCACGATGGGCGCCATCAGCCGAGTAACGATGTCGAGCACCTCGTGCAGCGTCTGCAGCGCCGAGGGCTCGCCGTCCCAGAAGCGGCGACGCGACCTCCGTACGTACCAGTTGGACAGGTCGTCGGTGAACGCCGACAGCCTCGTGCCGGCCGCGAGCGTGTCGAAGTTCTCGAGGTCGCTCGTCACGTCCCGTACGAGCTCGTGCGTCACGCTCAGCAGCCACCGGTCGAGGACGTGCCGCTCCGCCGGCGCGGGCGCGTCGCCCGGCGTCCAGCCGTTCGTCCGTGCGTACAGCACCTGGAACGCGACCGTGTTCCAGTACGTCAGGAGCACCTTCCGCGTGATCTCGGTGATCGTGGCGTGCCCGACACGGCGCGACGCCCACGGCGACCCGCCGGCGGCCATGAACCAGCGCACCGCGTCAGCACCGTGCGTATCCATGAGCGAGATCGGCTCGAGGATGTTGCCGAGGTGCTTGCTCATCTTGCGGCCGTCCTCGGCGAGGATGTGGCCGAGGCAGAGGACGTTGCGGTAC
>JADGPB010000207.1 GCA_017882655.1 Propionibacteriales bacterium | reverse complement strand
AGACTGAAGGGCGAGCGGGCGGCTGGTAGAGTTGGGCCAGCCCGGGTGCGTCCGCAACGGGTGATGGCGCTGGTCTGCGCCCGTTGTTCTGTTGTAGAGATGAGTTTCCCCCATGGCCGAGTCAGTTTCTCGCCGCGCGTCCAAAGGTCCCAAGCAGCGCTGGACGGCCTCCCAGAAGAAGGCTCGTACGAGCGCTCCGCGACCGGCGTCCGGCACTGGCCGGAGCAGCGACCGCCGCGAGGGCACGGGACGAAGCGAGTACAGACCGGTGAACGGACGCACCGACCGCAACTTCGCCGACCGCAACGATCGCGGCCCATCAGGGGATCGCCAGGACCGTCCGCGCTACGGCGATCGCTCCGCTCCGCGTACGGATGACCGTCCGCGTTATGGGGATCGTTCTAGCGCTCCGCGTACTGATGACCGTCCGCGCTACGGGGATCGCTCGAGCGCTCCGCGCACGGACGACCGCCAGGACCGTCCCCGCTACGAGGGCCGCTCGACCTACCCGCGCACTGCGGGTGGTCAGGATCGGGGTCGGTCCGGGGATCGCCCGAGCACCGGACGTACCGATGACCGTCCCCGTTACGAGGGCCGCAGCGACAGCCGTCCGGACAGCCGGGCCGACGCAGGGCGCTCACGTGAGCTGCCGAACAGCCGTTGGCAGGCCGGGCGGGACAATCGCCGTCCGAGCTGGTCCGACGAGGGCGCGCGCCGCGACCAGGTCGGCTCGACGGGCCGCTGGTCCGACGCCCGCGACGCTCGTGGAGCCCAGCCCAGAAGCCGCGAGGATGACCGTCCGCAGACCGGTACGCCGCCGTGGCGCGGCTCCGAGCGCAATGATCGCCCCGCCGAGCGCGGCGACGACCGCCACCGCAGCGACGACCGTTCGACCACCGGCAACGACCGTCCGAGCTACAGCAACGACCGTCCCCGCTATGGCAGCGACCGTCCCAGCAGCGATCGTCCCAGCTCCACCGACGACCGCCCCCGCTACCGCAGCGACGACACCCGGCGCGACCGCCCACAGCGTCCTGACCGCCCGTGGGAGGACCGCAGGCCCGGGATGGACCGCCCGCGTGCGTCCACCGAGCGTGGCCGCCCGGCTGACCGCCACCGCACAGAAGAGCCCAGCTCCGACCAGATGGAGTGGACAGCTCCCGAGGTGAAGGCCGTCGCCTCGACGAGTACAGGCTTCGCCGACCTCGGCGTTCCGTCCGAGCTCACGGCCGTCCTCGCCGGTCTCGGCATCACCGAGCCGTTCCCGATCCAGACCGCCACCATCCCTGACGCGCTCGAGGGCCGGGATGTGCTCGGCCGCGGTCGTACGGGTTCAGGCAAGACGCTCGGTTTCGGCCTGCCGATGCTGACCCGGCTGTCGACCAAGCGCGGGATGGGCGTACGTGGCCTGGTCCTCGTGCCCACCCGCGAGCTCGCGATGCAGGTCGCCGACGTGCTCGCCCCGCTCGCCCGCGCCACCGGCCTCGACGTGACCCTGGTCGCGGGCGGCATGCCGTACGGTCCGCAGCTGCGCGCCTTCGAGCGTGGCGTCGACGTCGTGGTCGCCACACCGGGACGCCTCGTCGACCTCCTCGACCAGGGCGCCGCGTCGTTGTCGTCTGTCGAAGTCACCGTCATCGACGAGGCCGACCACATGGCCGACCTCGGCTTCTGGCCCGCCGTCACCCGGATCGTCGACGAGACCCCCGCCGAAGGCCAGCGCCTGCTGTTCTCCGCGACCCTGGACGGCGCCGTGGACAGGCTCGTCAAGCGCTACATGCACGACCCGGTCCACCACGAGGTCGACCCCGCCCAGTCGTCCATCTCGACGATGCGGCACGAGTTCTGGCTTGTCGCGCCGCACCACAAGAACGACCTGTCGAACCGGATCGCCAGCCGTGGTGGCCGGACGCTCGTCTTCGCCCGTACGCAGCAAGGCGCCGAGCGCATCGCCGAACGACTCCGCCAGGCGGGCGTTCTCGCCGGTGCGCTCCACGGCGGCCTCACCCAGGGCGCCCGCGCTCGAGTGCTCGCCGCCTTCAAGGAGGGCCGTCTGCCCGTGCTCGTCGCGACCGACGTCGCCGCTCGCGGCATCCATGTGGACGACGTGTCGCTGGTGCTGCAGATCGACCCGCCCGCCAACGGCAAGGACTACCTGCACCGCTCCGGCCGTACAGCCCGGGCCGGTGAGGACGGTGTCGTCGTGAGCCTGCTCCTGCGCCACCAGCGCCGACAGGTCGCCATGCTCGCTCAGGCGGCGGGCGTGCACGCGGAGTTCGTCGAGGTGGCGCCCGGCGACCCACGGATCACCGAGATCGCTGGTGAGGACACCGCGGGTGAGCCCGTCTCCGAAGAGCAGTACGCCGCGCTCGTCGCGCCGCCGGTGCTCAGGCGCCGTCCGCGTACCGGACCGCGGTCGCCGCGGCAGGGCGGATGGCAGCGCAGGTCGTAGCATTGGCCGACCGTTGAGGGAGGTCTGTGGTGGAGTCCAGCGTCGTCGTCGTACCGACGGCCGCGAGCATGCACGCTCTCGGCAGACGCCTGGCAACCCTGCTCCAGCCGGGCGACCTGGTGCTCGCCATCGGTGAGCTCGGGGCCGGCAAGACGGCCCTCACCCAGGGCATCGGCGCTGGCCTCGACGTGGTGGGGGCGGTGATCTCGCCGACGTTCGTGCTGTCGCGTGTCCACCACTCGCGCAGGGGAGGCCCGACGCTCGTGCATGTCGATGCGTACCGGCTGGCCGACCTCGCCGAGGTCGAGGACCTCGATCTCGATGCCTCCCTGGCCGACTCCGTGACCGTGGTCGAATGGGGCGAGGGCAAGGCGGAACAGCTGAGCGATGCCCGGCTCGACGTGGTGATCGAGCGCTCGAGCGACCCGGACGACGACACGCGTACGGTGACGTTGGCCGGAGTCGGCGCCCGATGGGCAGGGATCGACCTCGCTGTCGACGCAACCCCGGAGGACATCGATGAGTGAATCCGACAGCGGGCTCTGGCTCGGCATCGACACCTCCACCGGTGTCACGGCCGCGGTCGCTCGGCCCGGACAGGTCCTGGCGTCACGCGCCGTCACGGCCACGAACGTCCACGCCGAGCAGCTGATGCCGCTGGTCAGCGGGGTCGTCGCCGAGTCCGGACATGTGCTCGCCGACCTGGCCGGCATCGTCGTCGGCGTGGGCCCCGGCCCGTTCACCGGGCTGAGGGTCGGCATCGTGACGGCACAGACGTTGGCGTACGTCCTCGACGTGGGCCTGTGTGGCGTCTGCAGCCTCGACATCGTCGCCCTCACCTTCGCCGCCACGCGACCCGCTCGCGGCTTCACCGTTGTCAGCGATGCGCGGCGCAAGGAGCTCTACTGGGCCACGTACGACGCCGCCGGCAAGCGAGTCGACGGGCCGCACGTCACGCTGCCCGGCGACGTACCGACGGGGCTGGTCGTCGGCCCCGCCGCCGAGAAGTACGAGCTGACGGGGGAGCGGGTCGTCGTCGCGCTCGATCCCGGGGTGGTCGCGGCCGCGCCCGAGCTGTTGGCGGACCTCGGCACCGAACCGCTGTACCTGCGCCGGCCGGACGCGCAGGTGTCGACCACCATCAAGACCGTGCTCACAGGGAGGCCCGCGTGATCGTCTCTAGGGCGAAAGTCGATGACCTCGACGCGATCATGTCTCTCGAGGCCAGCGGCTTCGACAACGCAGGCTGGTCTCGCGACTCGTGGGCCGAGGAGCTGACGTCGCCAGACCGGCAGGTGCTCGCGTACCGCGACGCCGACGATCGCCTGGTCGCCGTGGCGACGCTGCACCTGGTCGCGGACTTCGGCGACCTGCTCCGCGTCGTGGTCGCGCCAGAGCGCCGCGGCCAGGGCATCGCGCGCAAGCTGCTCATCGCGAGCATCCTCATGGCGCAGGCCCACGGCGCCGTACGGATCCTGCTCGAGGTCGAGGAGCACAACGCACCGGCACGTGCCGTGTACGCGCGACTCGGGTTCTCACCCATCGACCGCCGCCGCGACTACTACGGCCCTGACCTCCACGCGCTCGTGATGGAGCTCCCGATCGAGTCGCTGTCGTACTCACCCGGATCCCCGCTTGAGGTGGCGTCGTGACCGCACCGCTCGTGCTCGGCATCGAATCGAGCTGCGACGAGACCGGCGTGGGGCTGGTGCGCGGCACCGAGCTGCTCGCCAACCAGGTCGCGTCGTCGGTGGAGCTCCACGCGCGTTTCGGCGGTGTGGTCCCCGAGGTCGCGTCCCGCGCCCACCTGGAGGCCATGCGGCCGGCCCTCGAGCGTGCCTGCGAGGACGCGGACATCGACCTGAGCCAGGTCGATGCGATCGCTGTCACCGCCGGGCCTGGGTTGGTCTCGGCGCTGGTGGTCGGACTCGCGACCGCGAAGGCGCTGGCGGTTGCGCTGAACAAGCCGCTGTACGGGGTGAACCACCTCATCGGCCACGTCGCCGTCGACGTCCTCGACCACGGGCCGTTGCCGAAACCGGCGATCGCGCTGCTCGTCTCCGGTGGCCACAGCTCGCTGCTGCGGGTCGACGACATCGCGACCAGCGTGACCGAGCTCGGCTCGACCATCGACGACGCCGCCGGGGAGGCGTACGACAAGGTCGCGCGACTGCTCGGCCTGCCGTATCCCGGCGGCCCGGTGATCGACAAGGCTGCGCACGAGGGCAACCCGAAGGCGATCGCGTTCCCGCGAGGGCTCACCGCGACCAAGGACCTCGCGAAGCACCGCTTCGACTTCTCGTTCTCGGGCCTCAAGACCGCCGTCGCTCGCTGGGTCGAGATGCGGCGCCGCGATGGCCTCGATGTGCCGATCAACGACGTCGCGGCCTCGTTCCAGGAGGCGGTCTGCGACGTGCTCACCGCGAAAGCGATCGCTGCCTGCCAGGCCGAAGGCATCGAGGACCTGTTGATCGGTGGGGGCGTGGCGGCCAACTCGCGGTTGCGATCGCTGCTCGAGGAGCGCGCCACCGCGGCGGGGATCCGGTTGCGTCGTCCGCGACCGGGGCTGTGTACGGACAACGGGGCGATGATCGCTGTCGTGGGCGGAGCTGCCATTGTCGCCGGCGTGCGGCCGTCGGCCCTCGACATCGGCGTGGACTCGGGGTTGCCGGTCTCGACCATCGTCGTCTGATGCCGTACACGCCGATCCTCGGCACCCTCTGCTACGTGGTCGAGGGCGACCGTGTGCTCATGATCCACCGTCAAGGCCGTCCCGACGACCTCCACCTCGGCAAGTACAACGGCCTCGGCGGCAAGGTCGAGCCCGGCGAGGACATCGTGGCG
>JADGPB010000206.1 GCA_017882655.1 Propionibacteriales bacterium | reverse complement strand
GGTCATGGCCCGACCGTTCCTTCCTGAGTCCGCGGTGACGTGGCTCGTGGGCTCGGAGCCCAAGCGCGTGCTGGTGCTGGGCGCAGCCGGGCCGTACGCGACGGCCATCCGCGAGCAGGGCCACGCCGTGCTCGTCCTTGACCGTGAACCCGCGACGATCGGGCGACTCATCGACCACCGCCCCGACCTCGGCGGCGTCGTCGCGCGGGCCGAGTCGATGCCGTTCGACTCGCAGCAGTTCGACCGAGTGGTCTGTCCGCAGAACCTCCACACGTTCGCCCCGGGCCTCGTCCTCGCGGAGATCGCACGCGTGCTCGTGCCCGGAGGGCGACTGTGCATCACCTACCTGACCCGCGACGACTCCGTACCGTGGGTAAAACGCCTTGTCGCAGCCGTACACACGTGCCTTCCGCAGGCCATGACCGGCGCGTACGGCGAGGAGTCGGTCACCACCGTCGAGCAGTCCGACTACTTCCCAGCGGTGGAAACGCACACCAACCGGGTCTGGATCCCCTGCTCACGCGGCAACCTGCTCGAGATGGCGCGGGGCGCGACCGGGGCCGACGCCCTCGACGACTCGGCACGAAGGGATCTGGCGGCGGCAGTGGGAGCGGTGTACGACGCGTCTGCGCGGCCGCCTGAACCGCTCCAACTCCCGTACCGCCTCGTCTGCTGGCGCGCTACCGTCGACCATTCCGAGCTGTCGAAGCCTCTGCCGGAGACCGACGACGCCCTCCACATCTCGCTCAGCGCGCCCACGAACTGAGCCGCGGCCCGCGTCACGCGGGAGATCTCAGAAGATGAACGCCAGCACCGCGATCACTGCGATGAGGACGATCAAGGCCATCATCAGCCGGTTGCCGATGCGCGCGAACGTGGGCCGAAACTGCGAGTCCATCTCGGTGATGAGCCGCTGCTTCCAGGCGAGCGCCGCGCCCTCGGTGAGCTGACCGGACTTCCGTCTCCGCTCGACCTCGTCGAGAGCATCCGCGTACTCCTGCTGCCAGTTCGAAGCCATGCCCTCTTCTTTCGATCGCGCCCACGGCCCGCGATCCGGACCAACCTGCATCCGCCGCGGACGTCGCCTCAGGGTAGGTCATCGCCAGGCTCCCCCCGCGGCCCCGTACCGCCGACTAGTCTCGTACCGAGCAGACCGTAAGGAGCCGACGTGAGCCAGACGCAGGATCTGAAGAGCCAAGTCTCGACCCTCGTGGACGCCGTGAAGGCGCTCGCCATGGGCTGGAAGGACAAAGCCATCGCCCAGGCCAAGCCCAAGGCGAAGAGTGCCGGGATCCTGGGCGGGGCCCTCAGCGCGGCTGGGCTCTTCGCGATCAAGGCGATCTCGCTGCTCGTCCTCGCTGCGGCGGCTGCGTTCGGCGCCCTGTACTCGAGCGTCATGAACCCCTGGGCCGCGACCGCGTTGGGCCTTGTCACCGTGGCCGTGATCCTCTTGGTCCTCGCCGCGATCCTCGCCCTCGTGGGCCGGTCGCAGATCGCCGAGCTCAAGAAGAAGGTCGACATCAGCGAAGACGTGAAGATCGGCGCCGAGACCGTCAAGTCAGGAATCGAGAAGGGCAAGGCCGAAGTGGAGGCCGAGCTGGACGGCGTCCACACCCCCGAGCTCGACCTGCGCTGAGCATCGCCCGACGCGATTTGCCCTGTCGACGGCGTTCTTGCCCCTGATTGCTGGCTTTCGAAGCGTCGAGCGGGCAAATCGCGTCAGGACAGTCGCACCACGCGTGACTCCCACGGCGCGAGTACGTCGGCATCGTCGATCTGATGCGTCGCGAGCAGCACCTCGCACGCGCCGTGGTCGGGAAGACCCAGCGGCAGCCGTACCGGCTCGCTCGACACGTTCGCCAGCACCAGCAGCTGCTCGTCGCCGAGCGTCCGCGTGTACACGACCACCCGCTCGTCGTCGGGCAGCAGCATGTCGAAGTCGCCGAGACGAACGACCGGTTCGTCGTGGCGCAGCTGGATCAGCCGCCGGTAGTGGTGGAAGACCGAGTCCGGATCCTTGATCTGGTCGACCGCGTTGATCTCGGTCGCGTTCGGGTTCACCGCGAGCCACGGGCCGGTCTCCGAGAAGCCTGCGTTGACGCCGCCGTCCCACTGCATAGGCGTACGGCCGTTGTCGCGTGACCCCCTGGCAAGCCCTGGCAGTACGGCCTCGGCCGGCGCCCCCAGCTGCATCGCCTCGTGGAGATAGTTCAGCGTCTCGATGTCGCGGAAGTCGCCCTCGGCCTCGAACGGGTAGTTCGTCATGCCGAGCTCTTCGCCCTGGTAGACGTACGGCGTCCCGCGCTGCATGTGCAGGATCGTGCCCAGCGTCTTCGCGGACGCCTCGCGGAACTGCGGCGAGTCGTCGCCCATGCGGGACACGCTGCGCGGCTGGTCGTGGTTCTCGAAGTACAGCGAGTTCCAGCCCTTGCCGATCCCGTCCTGCCAGCGGACCGTGTTCTTCTTGTACTCGACCCACGGCCAGTCGAGCACGTCGAAGCGGCCGTTCGGCCCGTGGTCGAGGTCGACGTGCTCGAACTGGAACACCATGGAGAGCTCACCGGTGGTCGGGTCCGTGTACGAGGCGGCCTTCTCCAGCGTCGTGCCCGGCATCTCGCCGACGGAGATGAGGTTCTTGCCTTGGAGCACCTGTGCGTACATCTCGCCAAGGAAGTCGTGCATCCGAGGCCCGTCGGCGAGGAGGCTCAGGTCGTAGCAAAGACCGGTGCCGGGCGTCTCCGGCCCGTCCGCGACCTCGGGCTTGGAGATGAGGTTGATGACGTCCATGCGGAACCCGTCGACGCCCCGCTCGAGCCACCAGTTCATCATGTCGAAGACGGCCGTACGGACTTCCGGGTTCTCCCAGTTGAGGTCGGGCTGCTTGCGGCTGAAGATGTGGAGGAAGTACTCCCGCCTGGCCGCGTCGTACTGCCAGGCAGGTCCGGCGAAGGCCGATCCCCAGTTCGTCGGCTCGGCCCCGGGCGTGCCGGGCTCGTGGCCCTCGCGGGCCGGCCGCCACCAGTACCAGTCGCGCTTCGGGCTCTCCGGATCGCGCGAGCTCTCGAACCAGGCGTGCTCGTCCGAGGTGTGGTTGACGACGAGGTCCATGACCAGCTTGATGCCGCGGTCGTGGAGCTCCTCGATGAGCTTGTCGATGTCGTCGAGCGTGCCGAACAGCGGGTCGACGTCCTGGTAGTCCGAGATGTCGTACCCGTTGTCGTCCTGCGGCGAGGCGTACACCGGGGACAGCCAGACCACGTCGACCCCGAGCATCGACAGATAGTCGAGATGGCCGAGGATCCCCTTGATGTCGCCGATCCCGTCGCCGTTCGCGTCAGCGAAAGAGCGGGGATAGATCTGGTAGACGACGGCGCTGCGCCACCACTCGTCGGGGCGGGCGTCACGGGCACTTTGAACGATCGATGTCACGGGGGAATTCTTTCGTTCCCGGAGACGGGTCGCAACGTTTCTGTACATTTCGGCGACGGTCTGTTTCCTCGGCGAGAGGACTTGTACACCTCCGCGAGAGACCTTGTACACCTCCGCGAGAGACCTTGTACTGGCGCGCGGCATAGGTTCTCTCGCCAAGCAGTACAGGTGCTCTCGCCGAGCAGTACAGGTGCTCTCGCCCAGCAGTACAGGTGCTCTCGCCGACGGACTACGGGCTGATGTCGGGGAGGAACCTTGAGGGGATCTTCACGAACCGTGCGGCGTTCCAGGGATGGGCCCAGCCGCCGGCTTCGAGGACAGCGTCGAGGACGTACGCGGTGAAGCCCCACACGTACAGGGTCGCTCCGTCGGGGTCCAGCACTTCGAAGCCGGGCCCTGTCCGGCCCGAGGCGTGCCGCCACGAGCTCCGGTTCTGTGGCGCGACAAGGGCGGACACCGGCACGCGCAGTACCTGGGCCACCTCTCCCGGTTGCGGCAGGAGCTCGCCGACCCCTGACCAGTACGCAGCCACCGCATGCACGTGGAACCTCGACACCGGGATCCGAGCGGACGGAAGCTGCCCGAGCACCGTCACGGACGATGGCTCCAGCCCGATCTCCTCCCAGGCCTCCCGCAGGGCCGCTTCCTCGGCAGACTCCCCCGCCTCCACGGCGCCGCCCGGGAACGCGATCTGGCCGGCGTGCTTGCGCAGCCCAGCGGCCCGCTCGATCAGCACGACCTCAGGGTCAACCACATCGGTGAGCAGCACGAGCACGGCCGCCTCACGACTCGTCGAGATCTCCTCCGGACCGAACCGCCGCGTACGGAACGCCTCGGACAGTACGAGGTCGTGGCCGAGCCCTGCCGCAAGCGTCCGCAACGACTCGGGGACCGTCACACGGTCACCTTGAGGTACTGCGCCGTGAGCTGGCGCATCTGGTCGACCGAGCCGAACGCGCCCACGTAGTGGTAGGCGACGACACCGTTCGCATCGATGAACAGCGAGTGCGGCAAGGAGTTGAGCCCGAGAGGCGCCATGGACTTCTTGTCCGGGTCGTACAGCTGCACGTACGTCCAGCCCTCGATCGCGGCGAACTCCATCGCGTAGTCCTCGCGCGGATCGTTGCCGTCGATGCCGATCATCGTGATCTTGCCCTTGGCCAGCTGGTTGAAGTCGCGGATGTCCGGCGCTTCCGACCGGCACGGGGGGCACCACTGCGCCCAGAAGTTCACGATCATCGGTCCGCGCAGCCCGCCCAGCCGCATGGTCGAACCGCCGCCGAGACAGGTCAGCTCGACGTCGGGAAGCCCGCCCTGCACGGCCGGCAACGAGGTGGATGCCGGACAGTCGGGGATGCCTGCCGCACGCCGCAGGGCGACGAGATCGGCGGGAGACGGGCTCGAAGTGGCCGAGGCCTGGGACAGTACGGGCGGCCCGGTCGCCACGGGCGCATCGGACCCCGTCTGCGTACAGCCAGCCAGCGCAGCCATCACCACGACCAGCACCACGAGGACGCGCCTCATGAGCGCGGCTCCCGCAACAAGGTGGCCGCCTTCACCGGCGACGTCTCACCGACCCCGAACGACGGACAGAGCCCGGCGACAGGACAGGCGCCGCAGGCAGGGTTCCGCGCGTGGCAGCACCGCCGCCCGTGCCAGATCACCCGGTGGGACAGAACGGTCCACGACGCGGGCTCGAACAGCGACGCGACGTCCGACTCGACCACCACGGGATCCTCGGACTCGGTCCACCCGAAGCGCCGACTGAGTCGCAGCACGTGCGTGTCCGTCGTGATCCCCGGCACCCCGAACGCGTCTCCCAGGACCACATTGGCCGTCTTGCGTCCCACCCCCGGCAGCGAGACGAGATCGGCCATCCGGCC
>JADGPB010000205.1 GCA_017882655.1 Propionibacteriales bacterium | reverse complement strand
TGCGGAAGATGACCGGTGCGCTCAGCAATGCGAACACGACGGCGATCTTCATCAACCAGCTGCGCGAGAAGATCGGCGTGATGTTCGGGTCGCCGGAGACCACGACCGGTGGACGTGCGTTGAAGTTCTACTCGTCCATCCGGCTCGACGTGCGCCGCATCGAGACGCTGAAGGACGGCAACGACATGGTCGGCAACCGCACCCGCGTCAAGGTGGCGAAGAACAAGGTGGCCCCGCCGTTCAAGCAGGCCGAGTTCGACATCCTGTACGGGGAGGGCATCTCCCGAGAAGGCAGCCTCATCGACCTCGGTGTCGAGCACGGAATCATCCGCAAGGCCGGCGCCTGGTTCACGTACGGGGCTGACCAGCTTGGTCAGGGCAAGGAGAATGCCCGCACCTTCCTCAAGGCCAACCCCGAGATGGCGAACAAGATCGAGCACCTGATCCTCGCCAAGGTGGGCATCGGTGCTGACGGGGCAGCGGCGAAGGCGGCGGCCGCGGCCGCAGAGGAGCGCATCGACCCGATCACGGGTGAGGTGGACTTCTGACCGAGTTCAGGCCGCAGGCGGGGTCGTTGACGCCTGATGCGGAGGCCATCGCAGCGCTCCATGAGGCATGGAGCCAGGTGCAGGCCATGTCTACCGAACCGCCAACTGAGTCGCCGGAGGTTCCGGGCGATTCGGAGGCCGATCCGGTCGCTGCGGCGCGAGAGATCGCTCTCCGACGGCTGTCGGTGAGGGCGCGGTCTCGCAAGGAGCTCGCGCAGGACCTCAAAAGTCGCGATGTGCCTGCCGACGCCGCTGCCGAGGTTCTGGACCGGTTCAGCGAGGTGGGGCTGGTCAACGACGCAGCGTTCGCGCAGGAATGGGTCGAGAGCCGCGGTCGGCGTTCCGGCGCGGCCCGTCTCCGACAGGAGCTGCGTCTGAAGGGCGTGGCGGAGGAAGACATCGCAGACGCCCTGGGTGGTCGCGACGACCAGGCTGACCTGACGAACGCCCGCGAGCTGGCGACTCGTAAGGCGGCCATGATGAAGGGCTTGGACCGGGTCGTGAGACAGCGCAGGCTGACCGCGTTGCTCGCTCGACGGGGCTACTCCAGCGCCGTGATCAGGCGTGTCATCGGCGAGGTCCTGCAGGCCGAGACGCCTGACGACGACGGGTGAGGCTGGCCGGCGCGCGGTGACGAGTGGTCGCTAGGCCTGTGGCGTAAGTTGTTCTCACTCATCGAGAACCGGTGACTGCGCGAGGAGTGATGCATGCCCGACCTGCACGGTCTGAGAGGGGCGGACCTCCTCTTCATCGGTCTGCTGGTCATTTCCGTTGTCGTGGCCGTGGTCTTCGCGGTGCGGTGGGACAGGCTGGCGCAGAAGGCTCGCGCCTACCAGCTTGCCGAGGACCAGCGGGTGAGCACTGCGCAGGAGCTCAAGTCCGCGGCAGAGAAGCGCCTGTCGGAGCTGGACCGCCGCAACGGAGAGGAACGCGACGACATCCGGGCCGAGCGTGAAGCGGTCATCCGCCGGGAGACTCTCGTTGCCGAGCGCGAGGCGCGAGTGACGGAGGCGCAGGGTGCCGTCGACGATCGTGCCGCTCGCGTCGACGCGCTCGAGGCTGAGGCACGAGCCCGCGCGGCCGAGCTGGACGAAGCCCACGAGGCGGCGATCCGAGAGCTGGAGCGGATCGGCGGCCTGACCCGCGACAAGGCGCTCGCTGAGGTCATGGGGCACGCCGAACGAGACGCCCGCCTCAGGGCGTCCGCTGTCGCCCGCGACATCGAGCAGGAGGCCCGCGCCACTGCGGAGAGGCAGGCCTCGGAGATCGTCGTCACGGCGATGCAGCGCCTCGCTACCGATCAGACGGCGACGTCGGTGGTGACAGCCGTCGATCTCCCGAGCGAGGAGATGAAGGGGCGCATCATCGGCCGGGAAGGGCGCAACATCCGTGCGTTCGAGCAGGTGACGGGAGTCAACGTCCTCATCGACGACACGCCTGGCAGCGTGCTGCTCTCGTCGTTCGACCCCGTACGGCGCGAGACGGCTCGGATCGCGCTGGAGGAACTCGTGGCTGACGGGCGCATCCACCCGCAGCGGATCGAAGAGGCCTTCGAACGAAGCCGCGTCACGGTCGACGAACGGATCGAGGCCGCAGCACGCGAGGCGCTCGTCAGCGTCGGGATAAGTGACCTGCACCCGGATCTGATTCCCGTCGTGGGTGCCCTTCGCTATCGCACCTCGAACGGACAGAACGTTCTCGCGCACCTCGTGGAGTGCGGTCATCTGGCCGGCCTCATCGCCGCAGAGCTGGGGCTGGACGCCGCCTTCTGCAGGCGTGCAGCCTTCCTGCACGACCTCGGTAAGGCCGTCACCCATGAGCACGAAGGGTCGCACGCGCTCGTCGGCGCGGAGCTGGCGCGCCGCCACGGGGAGCACCCCGACATCGTCCACGCGATCGAGGCCCATCACAACGAGGTCGAGCCTCGTACGGTCGAGGCGGTCCTGGTGCAGATCGTCGATGCCATCAGCGGCTCCCGGCCCGGTGCCCGGCGGGAGAGCCTCGAGGCCTACGTGCACCGACTGGAGAGGCTGGAGGAGATCGCCACCGCCCACGAGGGCGTCGAGCGTGCCTTCGCCGTACAGGCGGGGCGCGACGTCCGCGTCATGGTCTCACCGACCCTGCTCGACGACGCACAAGCTGCGGCGCTGGCTCGCCAGATCGCCAAGGAGATCTCCGAAGAGCTGACCTTCCCCGGCCAGATCAGGGTGACGGTCGTCCGCGAGAGCAGAGCGGTCGAGATCGCCTCCTGACCGATCCCCACGAGTACGTCAGTGGGTCAGGATCTTGCCGAGGAACTCCTTCGCCCTGGGCGACTGCGGGTGGGTGAAGAAGCTGTTGGGGTCCGCCTCCTCGACGATCTGTCCGTCGGCCATGAAGATCACGCGGTGCGCCGCTTTGTGCGCGAAACCCATCTCGTGGGTGACCACGACCATCGTCATGCCCTCCTTGGCCAGCGCGATCATGACGTCGAGCACCTCGTTGACCATCTCGGGGTCGAGCGCGCTCGTCGGCTCGTCGAACAGCATGACCTTGGGGTTCATCGCGAGCGCGCGGGCGATCGCGACGCGCTGCTGCTGGCCACCGGACAGCTGCGCGGGGTACTTGTCCGCCTGGTCCTTGACCCCCACCCGGTCCAGCAGCTCGAGAGCCTTCTGGTTCGCCTCGGCCGCCGCCACCTTCCGGACCCTGATAGGCCCCAGCGTCACGTTCTCGAGGACCGTCTTGTGAGCGAAGAGGTTGAACGACTGGAACACCATGCCGACGTCGGCGCGGAGTCGCGCCAGCTCTTTGCCCTCCGAGGGCAGCGGCGCTCCGTCGATCGTGATGGTGCCGGAGTCGATCCCTTCCAAGCGGTTGATCGTCCGGCACAGCGTCGACTTGCCCGACCCGGAGGGGCCGATCACCACCACGACTTCACCGGCGTTGATGCTCAACGTGATGTCACGCAGGACGTGCAGCTCGCCGAAGTGCTTGTTGACACCCACGAGCTCGACCAGTGGTCGGGCCGGTGCTCCAGCGGTCTGGGTGACAGGGATCTGCGACGTCATGTCCGCCACCCTACGGCGCGGCTCCCGGCGGCCACGTCGTCTACAGTGGGCGGGCCATGATCGAGCTGCTCACGCCCCGTACGTACCGAGTCATCACGTACGGCTGCCAGATGAACGTCCACGACTCCGAGCGCATCTCAGGGCTGCTCGAGGACGCGGGGTACGTCGCGGCTCCGGGCGTTGAAGCGGACGTGGTCGTCTTCAACACCTGCGCCGTCCGGGAGAACGCGGACAACCGGCTCTACGGGAACCTCGGCCACCTGGCTCCCGCCAAGGCGGCGCGGCCCGGCATGCAGATCGCGGTCGGCGGGTGCATGGCGCAGAAGGACCGCGCCGTGATCGTGGCGAAGGCGCCCTGGGTCGATGTGGTCTTCGGTACGCACAACGTCGGTGCTCTCCCCGTGCTACTGGAGCGCGCACGCATCGAGCACGCCGCCCAGGTCGAGATCCTCGAGACGCTCGATCGCTTCCCGTCGACGCTGCCGTCCCGCCGCGAGAGCCCGTACGCGGGGTGGGTCGCCATCAGCGTCGGCTGCAGCAACACGTGCACGTTCTGCATCGTCCCGAGCCTGCGCGGCAAGCAGACCGACCGCCGTACGGGCGACATCCTCTCGGAGGTGCAGCAGCTCGTCGCCGACGGCGTGCAGGAGATCACGCTGCTGGGCCAGAACGTCAACGCGTACGGCCTCGACATCGGCGATCGCGACGCGTTCGCGAAGCTGCTGCGCGCCTGCGGCGACATCGACGGCCTGCGGCGCGTACGGTTCACCAGCCCGCACCCGAAGGACTTCACGGACTCGGTGATCGAGGCGATGGCGGCGACCCCCAATGTCATGCCGAGCCTGCACATGCCCCTGCAGTCGGGCTCCGACGACGTGCTGCGCCGGATGCGCCGCTCGTACAGGTCGGAGCGCTACCTCGGCATCCTCGATCGAGTCCGCCAGGCGCTTCCTGACGCGGCGATCACGACCGACATCATCGTGGGATTCCCGGGGGAGACCGACGCCGATTTCGAGGCCACGCTCGATGTCGTGCGACAGGCGCGCTATGCCGCAGCCTTCACGTTCCAGTACTCGATCCGGCCCGGCACCCCGGCGGCCACGATGCCCGACCAGGTGCCTCGCCAGGTGGTGACCGAACGGTACGAGCGCCTCGTCGAGCTGGTGGGCGAGATTGCGCTCGAGGAGAACCGCAGGCTGGTCGGAACCGAGGTCGAGGTGATGTTCGCCGACGGCGAGGGGCGCAAGGACGCCGCGACGCAGCGCCTTTCCGGACGCGCCCGCGACAACCGGCTCATCCATGTCGCTGTGGGCGACGGAGAGCTGCCGCGGCCAGGTGACATCGGTCGCGCCACGGTGACGTACGCAGCCCCGCACCATCTCGTTGCCGACGGCGGCGTGCATGGGCTGGAGCGCACCCGCGGTGGCGACGCCTGGGAGGCGCGGAATGCACCGCAGCCGCGCGGGATCTCGTTGGGAATGCCCGCACTGCGGGCGTAGGTGGGCTCGGGCAGAACGTGCCCCGACAACCCACCGGGGCCGCACATCACGAAGATGTACGGCCCCGGCTTCGGGCTTGTCGCCGCTGTCTAGGCCTCGGAAGTGGCGTTGGAGTTGTCGACCTGGCCGGCATACTGCCCGCCGACCTTATCGTCGAGCAGGCCACCGAGCTTGTCGATGCCGTCCTTGACCTGGTCCTCGTGCCCTCCAACAGCGGCGTTGAGATTATCCATCAAGCCCATGTTTT
>JADGPB010000204.1 GCA_017882655.1 Propionibacteriales bacterium | reverse complement strand
GAGAACTCGGACGGCGACTTCTACTTCTGCGCCGCCAACGGCGCGCAGCTGGCCGGGATCTTCAGCACCGCGGTGTCGCAGATCACGTCGACGACCAAGTTCGTGAGGATGCCGGGCAGCTAGGCAGTCACGATCGCTACGAAGGCCGGGTCCCTCATGGGGCCCGGCCTTCGTGCTTCCTGGGGTGGGTCGCGGTTCGCTCAGACAAGCTGCTTCCTAGCCAGCGCGAGGCGGCGCATCCCCGCGCTGCACCGCCAGCGGACGGTCGTCGGCGTGACACCGTGACGCCTGGCGGCCGCTTCGCCGCTGAGGCCCGACACGTACACGCTTCTCATCACCTCGGCGATGGGCGCGTCGATGACCCCGATCCGTACTGCCTCGACGAGCACATTGGCGGCCACCGCATGGCGGCGCGGCTCCGGCGGTCGCGAGACGGGCAGCGGTCGGAGCTCGGCGAGGACATCCTTCCGCGCATCCAGCACGAGGTTGCTCACGATCGCCCGCGGTCGCCGCTCGAGCGGGTAGGCGAGGATGCGCAGCCATAACGCGCCCACCAGCTCGTCGACGCCGAGGCGCGAATCGCGCCTGGCCATTGCGACGAGCCGTCCGACGACGGCCTGCACCACGCACCGTCCGGCGAACTCGTCGCCACCCTGGGCCGCGGCGATGAGCCGGGCCAGCCATGGATCGCCCTCCTGGCGGGCCCGGTCGAGCGCCTCCCCGGCCGTAACGGACAGTGGTGGCGCGAGCGTGGCGTCAACGATCTGATCCCAGTCGGCGTCGAAACGCGCCGATGTGGTCGAGCAACCGGCCATGACGGGTCCTTCCGGGCTTGGAGCGATGCCCCAAGCCCAGCAAAGGAGTGCTGGCGCAGACGTTGTCGGACAGGCCACAGAGCGTGGCCAGAAGAGGTGAGGTGTTGTCCGCTTCAGCGAAGGTGTTGTCCGAACAGGCTCAAGGCCGTGCTCGGGTCCAGAGCGACGTACGGAAGGTGTGCCGGTCCGGGATGGTCATCGTCGGCAGAGCCACGAAGTCCAGCTCCGGATCGTCCGACTGGACGATCACCAGGATCCGGTGCTGGAACAACTGCGCCATGCGTGACGCCTGGCCGAGTTCGTCCAGAAGCATGAGAGCGTCGGCGCGCTGACGTTTCACGAAGTCGTCGAAGACTCCGAGCACGATCGCGAGGCGCAAGGATTGGTCGCCGAATGGCGCATCGCTTCGCGCGAGCTCTTCGAGGTAGCTGCCGACGACGGGGATCGTACGAGGCAGGGACTCGGGCATCTCGAACGCCGCACCCAGCTCCTGGCCGGCGGTCAGCGGGTTCGACCAGCGCCGGCAGTCGAACGCCATCACCCGGTAGTCCCTCGCCTGGAGGTCACTCATGGCAGCGCCGAGCACAGCCCGGTCGTAGATGATCCCCACCGCCCCCGTGGCAAGCGTGGGTGACACCGCTCGCGGAGCCTCGCCCTCGGTCATTCCGTCCCTCCCAGGTCACAGTATCGAGCGGGGCGGCCACCTCATGGGCGCCAGGTGTGGACATCCTCCTTTATGGACGCTCCTCACCATCGCAGGAGGAATGCAACCTCTCCCCTGGCCGTTCAGTGCGTGGGAGGGTGGGTCATGATCGAGTTCAGAAATGTCTCGAAGTCGTACGACGACGGCACCCTTGCTGTGTCCGATCTGAGCCTGATCGCGGCCTCTCACGAGATCACGGTCCTGGTCGGATCGAGCGGGTGCGGCAAGACGACTCTGCTCCGGATGGTGAACCGGCTTGTCACCCCGACGAGCGGCCAGGTGCTGATCGACGACGTCGATGTAGCGGACCGCAACCCCGTTGAGCTGCGGCGCAGCATCGGCTACGTCATGCAGAACTCCGGTCTGTTGCCCCACCGCACGACCGTCGACAACATCGCCACGGTGCCGGTTCTCCAGGGAACTCCGGCCCGCGAGGCGCGGCAGCGCGCCGTGGACCTGATGGAGACCGTGGGGCTCGACCCGTCCATGGCGCGCCGCTACCCGTGGCAGCTCTCCGGTGGTCAGCAGCAACGCGTCGGCGTGGCCAGGGGTCTCGCGGCGGATCCCAACATCCTCCTCATGGACGAGCCGTTCGGAGCCGTCGACCCGATCGTACGGGCGGACCTGCAGCGCGAGCTCCTGCGGATCCAGGGCGAGCTGGGGAAGACGATCCTGTTCGTGACCCACGACATCGCCGAGGCCATCACGCTCGGCGACAAGATCGTCATCGTCGCGACAGGCGGTCGTATCGCCCAGCAGGGCACGCCTGAGGAGATCATGGCCGACCCGGCCGACGACTTCGTGACATCGTTCCTCGGGCTGGACGAGGCGAGGGCGCTCCACGTCTCCGGCCGCCTGGTCGTCGACCCGACCGGCCGACCCGTAGGGCGCCTGGCGTGAACTGGATCCTCAACAACGTCAGCACGATCACCGACGCCACCTGGGCCCACGTCTGGCTCGCGCTGCCGGCTATCGTCCTGAGCTTCGTGGTGGCGATCCCCGTCGCGTGGTTCGCCAGTCGCTTCCGGCGCTCGCGGTTCACGCTCCTCCTGGTCGCCGGCCTCATCTACGCGATCCCGTCGCTGCCCCTGTTCATCGTGCTTCCGCTGATCCTCGGCACGTCTGTACGGTCACTCGTCAATGTCGTCGCCGCCCTCGGGTTGTACGGGGTCGCGCTTATGGTCCGTTACGCCGCGGACGCGCTCGACGCGGTGAGCACTGACGCGCTGCTCGCGGCGACCGCCATGGGGTACGGACCCCTGCGACGCTTCTTCGGCGTACAGCTCCCGCTCGCCGGGCCCGCGCTGCTTGCTGGCCTGCGCGTCGTGGCGGTCAGCACGGTGAGCCTCGTACCGGTCAGCGCGCTGCTGGGCGTCAACAGCCTCGGCATGCTGCTCACCGACGGCTTCCAGCGCGGCATCCTCGCGGAGGTGGCTTCGGGCATCGGCGCCACGGTCGTGGTCGCGGTGGCCGTTGACCTCGGCCTCGTCGGGTTGGGTCGGCTGCTCATGCCGTGGGAGCGCGCTGCCGCCAGGCGCGACGCCCGGCGGACAACCGTCGAGGACGAGCAGGCGGTGGCGGCATGAACTTCCTGGTCGCCGCCTGGGAGTGGCTCGCCGATCCGGTCAACGCGTCCGGACCGAGCGGCTGGGGCGCGCGCACGGTGGAGCACCTCTGGTACACGGCACTGGCCACCGTGATCGCCTGCCTCATCGGAATCCCGTTGGGGTACGCAGTCGGGCACTCGCACCGGTTCCGTACCTTCATCGTCAGCTCGACCGGCGCCGCGCGGGCGCTGCCGACGCTCGGCGTGGTGACGCTGTTCGGGCTGCTGCTCGGCATCGGCCTGGAAGCTCCGATGCTGGCGTTCGTGCTCCTCGCGTTGCCCTCGGTGCTGGCCGGCGCGTACGCGGGTGTCGAAGGCGCGCCTCGCGATGCCGTCGACGCGGCGAGGGCCATGGGGATGACCGAGTGGCAGATCCTCTTCCGCGTCGAGGCTCCGCTCGGCATGCCGCTGCTGCTGGGAGGGATCAGGTCGGCCACGCTGCAGGTGCTCGCGACCGCGACCTTGGCCGCGTACGTGGGGGCTGGTGGCCTCGGGCGCTTCCTCTTCCTCGGGCTCAAGACGCAGAACTACGCGATGATGTTGGCATCCTCCCTTGTCGTCGTCGGACTGGCGATCGCCGTGGACCTCGCGTTCGAGATCGTCGACCGGCTCGTGCGCCGTTCGTTCCCCACGGGTGTGGGAGCGGCCGTCTGAGCGGCACCGGTCGGTGGCCGAGCCTGTTGTTTGTCGGTGGTGCCGCATAGGTTGGGAGTCGATAGCCCATTCCAGGAGGAAACATGCAGCAGCGCCCACTCGGTCCCCGTACGGTCAGCGCCATCGGTCTCGGTGGCATGCCGATGTCGATCGAAGGACGACCCGACGAGGCCCGGTCGCTCGCGACGATCCACGCGGCCCTCGACGCCGGCGTGACGCTCATCGACACGGCGGACGCGTACCACCTCGAGGCGGGCGAGGTCGGCCACAACGAGCGGCTGATCGCGAAAGCGCTGAAGGAGTACGGGTCGGGCGCGGCTGATGTGCTCGTCGCCACCAAGGGCGGCCACCTCCGTCCGGGCGACGGGTCGTGGACCCAGGACGGCTCGCCGGCGCACCTGCTCGAGGCTGCAAGAGCATCCGCGGAGCGGCTGGGCGGGCCGATCGGGCTGTACTACTACCACCGGCCTGACCCCAAAGTGGCGTACGAGGACAGCATCGGTGCTCTCAAGCAGCTCCTCGACGACGGCACGATCCTGCTCGCGGGCATCTCGAACGCCTCGGTCGAGCAGATCGACATCGCACGCGGCATCCTCGGGGAGAAGCTCGTCGCTGTGCAGAACCAGTTCTCGCCGAGCCACCTCTCGACGCTGATCGAGATGGAGCACTGCGCCGAGATCGACATCGCGTTCCTTCCCTGGAGCCCGCTCGGCGGCATCCGCGGCGCGGGAGCCCTCGGCGGCAGGCACTCGGCGTTCCAGGACGTCGCTGACGCGCACGGGGTGTCGCCGCAGCAGGTGGCGCTCGCCTGGGAGCTCGCGCTCGCGCCGATCGTCATCCCGATCCCGGGCGCCTCTCGGCCGGAGAGCATCATCGACTCGGCGAAGGCGGTCGATCTGGTCCTGACCGAAGCCGACCTGGCGAAGCTGTCGGCGTGACCGACGAGCAGCGCTGGGGAGACGTCGAGGGCTACCTCGCGTCGACGGTTGCCGGTGAGGACGAGATCCTCGCTGGCATCCGGATCCGGACGGTCGAGGCTGGCTTGCGCCCGATCGAGGTCTCGGCCACGGACGGAGCCCTGCTCGCACTGTGGTGCCGACTGATCGGTGCGACGAGGGTGCTGGAGATCGGCACGCTCGGTGGGTACAGCGCGACCTGGTTCGCGCGGGCAGTCGGCGAGCAGGGGAGCGTGACCAGCCTGGAGCTCGACCCGCGTGCAGCGGCCTTGGCCCAGGAGAACTGGCGTCTGGCCGGCGTCGCCGATCGGGTCGAGGTGGTGGTCGGCCTCGCCGCCGACACACTGGCCTCTCTCATCGGGGCCGACGTCGACCCGTACGACCTTGTCTTCATCGATGCCGACAAGAAGAACAACCCCACCTATCTCGAGGCGGCGCTGGCCCTGACACGGCCGGGGTCGCTCATCGTGATCGACAACGTCGTACGTGGCGGGCGCATCGTCGGTGGCTCCGACGACCCTGACGTCGTCGGCACGCGTCGCGTTCTCGAGATGCTCGGCAGTGACTCGAGGCTCCAGGCGACGGCCGTGCAGACGGTGTCGAGCAAGGG
>JADGPB010000203.1 GCA_017882655.1 Propionibacteriales bacterium | reverse complement strand
GTCAGCCGTTCCCCCCGCCACCGACGCCACAGCGGCGACGACGGCGAGAGCCAGTCTGATCGGGTAGCTCATCCTCACGTCCTGATGATTCCATAAGAAACGCGTTCAGGAAAATCTCAGGAGAGGATTGACATCTCGATCCGCCTTGGTGTTCCGAACCTGTGAGCCGTGACGCAGACCGCCTGCTCGCGCAGGAACGGCAGCATCTCGACCCGTCCTGCGGAGACGACGGGGTTGTCGTACAGGGCCACGTCCGGCGAACCACCCGTTGCGTCGGCGGTCGCCCGCGCGTCGGCTCCGACCAGCCTGATCCGTCCGCCGGTCGCGGCGAGCTGTCGTGCCCGTGCCCTCCACTGCTCGTCGCCCTCGGCCCACCAGGACACCCCAGCGCTGCCGAGGTACCTATCGATGCCCGGCTCGAACCGCGGCCCGCTCACCGACACCCGCGCGTGGGCGCGCAAGCCGGCGGCGACGACTCGGATGAGGTCGACGACACGGCCGGCACCGGACCGTACGGTCACCGGTACGGCCTGGTAACGGAACGCGTTCTGTTCCCTCACCAGGGCGGACACGTCCCGGACCACGCCGAACTCGGTCTCCCACGCGGTCGCGTCGGAAGCCAGGGCGCGACGCAGCCAGGTCACGTCCCCCTCGCTGGCGCCAGCGGCCTCGGCGGCGCGCACGGCGGCGGCCCCGATCGGGTCGCTGCCGGTTCCGGGGTCCGCGGTGAAGGGCGCGTCGATCCAGCGCGTGAGTCCGTACAGGTAGTTGGGACCGCCGGCCTTCCAGCCGGCTCCGACCACGGACTTCTTCCAGCCGCCGAACGGCTGGCGGCGGACGATGGCGCCGGTGATGCCGCGGTTGACGTAGAGGTTGCCGGCTTCGATGCGCGCCAGCCAGTGCTGGATCTCGGCCTCGTCGAGTGAGTGGAGGCCGCTCGTCAGCCCGTACTCCACCTGGTTCACGAGGTCGATCGCCTCGTCCAGCGTCGTGGCGGTCATGACGCCGAGCACCGGTCCGAAGTACTCGACCTGGTGGAACTCCGACCCAGGCTGTACGCCGAGGCGGATTCCCGGCCGCCACAGGGTGCCGGCGTCGTCGAGACGCTCCGGCTCCACGAGCCACGACTGCCCGGGCTCCAGCGTGGTGAGGGCCTTCAACAGCTTGCCGTCGGCCGGGCCGATGAGCGGCCCGATGCGCGAGGAAGCCTCCCAGGGCATGCCGACGGTGTACGCGGACACCGCGTCGACGAGCTGTCGCCGGAAGCGCTCGGACGTCGCGACCGACCCGACGAGCACCACCAACGACGCGGCCGAGCACTTCTGCCCGGCATGGCCGAACGCCGAGTAGACGACGTCCTTCGCGGCGAGGTCGAGGTCGGCGCTCGGTGTGACGATGATCGCGTTCTTTCCGCTGGTCTCGGCGAGCAGCGGCAGGTCGGCGCGGAACGACCGGAACAGCGACGCCGTCTCGTACGAGCCCGTGAGGATCACGCGCTCCACGCCCGGATCGCTCAGCAGCCGCTCTCCGAGCGAGCGGTCGTCGAGCTGGACGCACGCGAGCACGTCACGCGGCACCCCGGCCTCCCACAGCGCCTCGACCATGACCTGGCCACTGCGCTGCGCCTGGTGCGCGGGCTTGATGATCACCGGCGAGCCGGCGGCCAGCGCGGCGAGCGTCGAGCCGGCGGGGATCGCCAACGGGAAGTTCCAGGGCGGGGTGACGACGGTGAGCCGTACGGGATCCGGCTGCGCGCCTTCGACCTCGGACAGCGCTCGAGCGGACTCGGCGTAGTAGTGGGCGAAGTCGATCGCCTCCGACACCTCCGGGTCGCCCTGCTCGAGCACCTTGCCGCACTCGCTGCCCATGACCTCCAGCAGGTCGGCGCGATGCGCCTCGAGGACGTCACCGGCCCGGTGCAGGATCCGTACGCGCTCGTCGACGGGCAGCTCCCGCCACGTCGCGCCGGCTTCGCGGGTGCGTGCAATCAAGGCGTCCAGGTCCGCGATCGCATGGACGTGCATGATTGCGTCGCCCAGTGTCGACGATTGCATGCGCGTACGGATCGCATCCCCCCAGGCCCGGTTCGCGGCGAGCGCAGGGTCGGTGTCAGGGGTGTTGACGAATCCGTCGGGGGTGGGGAGCGCGGGTTGCGTGCGGTCCTGGATGCGGTGAGGAGCCGGCACTTCTCTCGGCATGTCCGCCACCGACGCGAGGAACCGGTCACGCTCACGGGCGAACAAGGCCGGGTCGTCGAGGTCGAACACCGCGGACATGAAGTTCTGCTGCGAGGCACCCTCTTCCAGGCGGCGGATCAGGTAGGCGATCGCGACGTCGAACTCCCGGGGGTGCACGACCGGCGTGTACAGGAGGATCGAGCCCGCATCGCGACGGATGACCTCGGCCTGCGCCGTCGCCATCCCCAGCAGCATCTCGATGTCGATCGCGTCAGCGACTCCGCGACGCCGGGCGAGCAGCAACGCCAGCGCGATGTCGAAGAGGTTGTGGCCGGCGACCCCGATCCGTACAGCCGTGGCGTGCTCGGGGCGTAGGGCGTAGTCGAGAACGGCCTTGTACGAGGCGTCGGTCTCCTGCTTCGTCTCCCACGTCGCCAACGGCCAGCCGTGGAGCTCCGCGTCGACGGTCTCCATCGGCAGGTTGGCGCCCTTGACGACGCGCACCTTGATCGGCGCGCCGCCGGCCGAAACCCGCGCGGCGGCCCACTCCTGGAGCCGGATCATCGCGGCGAGGGCATCGGGGAGGTACGCCTGGAGCACGATCCCCGCGGACAGCTGCGCCAGCTCCGGGCGGTCCAGCAGTGCGGTGAAGACGGCGATCGTGAGGTCGAGGTCCTTGTACTCCTCCATGTCGAGGTTCACGAACTTGTTCGGACTGGCTGCGGCCGCGAGCTCGTACAGCGGCGCCAGCGCCTCGACCGCTTCGGAGACGGCTTCGTCGAAGGCCCACGGGCTGTGCGGGGCGACCGTGGCGGAGACCTTGATCGACACGTACTCGATGTCGTCGCGCGCGAGCAGTCGCCGCGTCCCGGCGAGGCGTCGCGACGCCTCGCTCTCGCCGAGAATGGCCTCGCCGAGCAGGTTGACGTTGAGCCGTACGCCGTCGCGGCGGAGCGTGGTGATCGCTGCGCCGAGGCGCTCGTCGGTGGCGTCGACGATGAGGTGGCGGACCATGTGGCGAAGCACCCTGCGGGCGACCGGGACCACGACGCCTGGCAGTACGGGGGCGACCGCGGCACCGAGGCGGAAGGCCGCCTGGAGGTGCGCTGGGAGGAACTTCGGCAGCAGCGGTACGAGCTCGCCCATGCGGCGGGCCGCGACCCGCGTGTCCTCGGGCCGGATCACGCCGTCGACGAAGCCGACCGTGAACTCCAAACCATGCGGGTCGCGCAGCACGTCAGCGAGCTGTTGCGCCGACTTGTCGGGAGCGATGTCGCGGCTGTCGGCCAGCCACGTACGGACCAAGGAGATGGCCTCGTCGGCGAGCGATGCGATCTCGTCGGTCGCGGGCGGAAGGTGTCGGGTCGGCTGGTTCGTCATGGCGCCTCCATTCCCACCCAGTCTTGGCGTCGGAACCGTTCATGAAAAGCGAGCATTTGTGACCTATACCATTCGGGATAGACGATGAATTGCACGGCGGAGTCGCCGAAGGGAACAGCGATGCTCGAGGTACGGAGGTTGCGTCTGCTGCGCGAGCTGCAGCTGCGCGGGACGCTGGCGGCCGTGGCGAAGGCCCTCTCGTACAGCCCGTCGACGATCTCCCAACAGCTGGCGCAGCTCGAGAAGGACGCCGGGGTCGCGCTGCTCGAGCCGGACGGGCGACGGGTCCGGCTCACGCCGTACGGGGAGGTGCTCGCTGCGCATGCCGCCCGGGTGCTCGATCTCGAGGAGGCGGTACGTGCGGAGCTGGCCTCCGTACAGCCGGGTCTCACGCCGGTACGGATCGCCGTGATGCAGACGGCGGCGCAGGCGATCCTGCCGCGCGCGCTGGACCTGCTTGCCGAGCGGCTGCCAGGGCTTCGCGTCGAGGTCGTCGAGGTTCCGCCCGAAGAGGGCCTGTTCGAGCTCAGCGCGCGGACGTTCGACCTTGTCGTCGCGGAGCAGTACCCGGGTCACACCCGTGCGCACACACCGACCCTCGACCGTGAGCCGCTGGGCAGCGACCCGATGCGGTTGGCGCTGCCGCCGGGGGACCCGGCGAACGAACTGAGGGAGCTGGGTGATCGCGCGTGGGTGATGGAGCCGGAGGGCACGGCGGCGAGGCAGTGGGCGGTACAGCAGTGCCGGGCCGTTGGGTTCGAACCGGACGTGCGCTTCGAGCTCGCCGACCTCAACGCGCAGGTCCGGCTGGTGGCCGCCGGCCACGCCGTCGGCATGCTCCCCGACCTGCTCTGGACCGACATCACACCGCCGGTACGCCTCGTACCGCTCCCCGGCAACCCCGTGCGTGACCTCTTCACGGCGACCAGGGCGGCGACCAGCCGTGAAGGCGTGCGAGCCGTACGCGAGGCGCTCCGCGACGCACTGTCCGAGCTGGTGGGCTGACAGGGGGAGTCCGTTGATCGGGCACTACTGCGTACGCCGCGCGCCACCGGCCGGCGTCGCCCGGAAGAACAGCGGCTTGGCGAAGCCGTTGTGCTCGTAGGCGGACAGGATCGCCATCTCGACGCTCGGCACGATGCGGTCGGGGACGAGGGCGATCGCGGAGCCGCCGAAACCGCCGCCGGTCATCCTCGCACCGAGCGCGCCCGCTTCGAGCGCTGCGTCGACGGCCACATCGAGCTCCTCGCACGACACCTCGAAGTCGTCGCGCAGCGAGAGGTGGGAGGACGTGAACAGCAGGCCGACCTCGGCCAGCTCGCCCGCCTCGAGCGCCTCGACCGTGTCCCGTACGCGCTGGATCTCGGTCACCACGTGCTGGACGCGCTTGAACAGCTCCGGGTCGTGCTTGAGCTTGTGGAGCGCGTCGGCGAGGTGGGAGTACGGCACGTCGCGCAGGCTCGCGACCCCCAGCTCCTTGGCCGCGCGCTCGCAGGCGGCGCGGCGATTCCCGTACTGCCCGTCGCTGTTCTTGTGCTCGGCGCGGGTGTCGATGACGAGGAGCACCAGCCCATGGCGCTCGACCTCGAACGGGATCTGCGAGACGTGACCGTTGCGGCAGTCGAGCAGGATGGCGTGGCCCGGCGTACAGCGCAGGCTCGCCGCCTGGTCCATGCCGCCGGTCGGCGCCTGGGCGATGACGTTCTCCGCCTTCTGGCAGAGCGCGGCGAGCGTGGCGCGGGTTTCGTCGGTGGCCAGCAGCCCGAGCCCGAACAGGTCGCTGGCGGCGGCGGCGACGGCGCCTTCGAGGGCGGCAGAGCTCGAG
>JADGPB010000202.1 GCA_017882655.1 Propionibacteriales bacterium | reverse complement strand
GGCCTGGCGGGTCGCGGCGCCGAGCAACCAGGCCGCCATCACCACTCGTACGAGCCCGAGAACCCTCGACACGATGGTGCCGGCGGCCATGATGGCGGTTGCCGACAGCAGTCGGCCTGTACCGTGATCCGGCTTCACCGCCTGGAACGTGTGGGTGGCGTCATCGTCGCCGCTCAGCCCGTCGAAGCTGGCCGAGCGTGCGAGGTCCTCGGCTGAGAATGCCGTTGTCGCCGCGCTCTCGTGGGCGCTCTCCTCGACCAGTGGCGAAGGCTCCAGCATGGGTATGGGAGGCGCCGACCTCGGCTGCAGATGAGTGATCTCGGCCTCAGGCACCGGCTCGGGCTTGGACGGCCGATCGGTACGGAACGCCGGAACGGACGTGCCGAAACCGGGAGCCGCCGAAGGATCACCGACGGGCGGGGTCATCGGGCGCCGACGGAACCATCCGGTGCTGTGCTCTGTGTGTTCGCGCACCGGCTCGTCCTCCTCGACCTTGCCGAAGCGGGTCCAGAAGGCGGGCTCGTCGTCGTCGGCAGGGGAGAGTGGCCCAGGCCGCCAGCCGTCGTCGCTCACGCGGCCTCCCTTCGTCGCGGTGCTCGCGCCACCTGCCGGATGCGTAGCACCGTCATGGCTGCGAGGACCAGGCCCGAGCCGATGACGATGACCCAAGCCACCTTGCCCGTTTCTGTGGCCTCGATCACGAACTGCTGCGGCGTGCCGACCGTGTTCCCTGCTTGGGTGACCAGCTGCACGACTGCGTCGACCGACCCGTTGGCGGTCGCCTTGGGGCTGACGTTCACGGTCACCGAGTCACCGGCGTCGACCGTCACGAGGTCCGACTGCGGCACGCTCAACCGGTTCTCGTTCGACGTGGTGACGATGACCTTGATCCTGACGGGGTAGTCCAACGTGTTCGACACCGTCACGGGGAACTGGGTGTCCCGGGACGTCATGACGACGTGGTCGGCGACTCGGAGGGTGATGGCTGACGCGCTCACTCCGTACGGCGCGAGTGCCGCGGCGAGGTACGCCCGGGCCTGGTCGTCGTTCTGCCACGACGTGGACAGCACGAGCGGCAGGAACTGGGCGCTGAGAGTGTCGCCCGCGGCCGAGTCGCCCGCGAGGCTGGTGAACGAGGAGATGCGCCCCGAGCCGACCGCGATGACGGCGTCGAGGGTGCTGCTCCGTACCGGAGCCGGCGAGCCGGCGGCGACGGCGCTCGACCAGGGAGACGTCGCGGCCTTGAGCCCGGCGAGCGAGACCCGGTTCTCCCAGGGGCTCGCGGCGGAGTCGAGGATCGTGTCGAGGTCCGAGGCGATGACTCGCACGTTCCCCTCCGCAGGGTTCATGGCGGCGAGGAAGCTCTCGGCGCGCATCCGCGCAAGGTACTGGAGCTGGGTCCTCGAGTCGTCGGGGCCAGGGCCACCGCCGAAAGCGCCGACATCGACGCTGACGATCGTGCCGGCCGCAGAGGAGAGGGTCTGTCCGGCCGCGTGGGTCGCGGCGAGGATCACGGACGGCTTGAGCCGGGAGACGACGTCGAGGAAGCGCTGATCGACCTGGCAGTTGGAGGCGGCGGCGAGCAGCGGGAGCCCGGCGATCTCGGGGACCTGGGCCACGGCCTGGATCGTCCGGTCGAGGGTTGCGGTGTCGTGGGTCTCGGCGATGAGGGCGAGGTCGGGGCTGCCGTACGGGAGGCGGTAGCCACCGGGCAGCCCCGCGAACTCCGCGAGCCACGCGACAGCGGCGGCCTTGCCAGCGCCGGGCGAGTGGGACGTGGCGGTGCCGACCTCGTACCCGGCCGCCATCGTCGTCACCTCCCGGTAAAGGAGCGGGTCGATGGCGTACGTGACTCCGGGCAGCTGAGCGTGGCGGACGAGTGTGAGCAGGCGTCCGGTCAGCTCGCCCGCGAGGTGGTCATCGGCGAGCAGGCCGTTCGCGAGGTACGAAGGGGCCGTGTTGAGCATGACCACGGAGCTGGTGGCGGCACGTGTGGTGGGCGTGCCGATAGTGACGAACGTACGGGCCCGGCCCATCGTGGAGTACGAGGCCGACATGTCGATCGCCGCGCGGACGTGGACGCCGACAAGGTAGACGCCGGTGGCGCTGAGACCGAGGTCGCTGAGCTTCGAGGTGACGGAGAAGGCGTTCGACGTGCCGGGCTCCCAGGGCTTCGGCGACCCGGTGATCGACTGGAACGAGCCGGGGATCGTGAGCCGGGCCCCCGTGGTTGCTGTGGGTGAGGCGGCCAGCGCGGTGGCGAGCTGGGTGCGGGACGTGATCGGCGTGGTGTCCCGCCAGGTGAGGACCTGGACCGTGTAGAGGGTGGAGGTGCCGGTGTTGGTCACCGTCCCGGCCAGGTGCAGGACCGCGTCAGCGCCCGTGCCGATGATCTCCGAGGTCGTGAGCTTGACGTCGACAGCCGTGTCCGCCGCGTACGCGGGTGGGTGGAACGCGAACGCAGACATGAGGACGAGCAGAGCAAAGGTGATCCGGATCAGGACAGCCATGACGCCGCCTCGCCGCCGCGGCGTGGCCGGTACAGGATCTGGGCGGATCACCCGCTCATCCTACGGGCGCTCCCTTCGAGCATTGGGACGCCTACGGGCGGGGTGCGGTGGCAGCATCGGCCGTACGTCGCCCGTGCCGGGCAGGTTTCCGTAGACTTGCCCGCTGTGTCCGAACTCTCGGTGACCCAGCAGCGCGCGCTCGCCGCGCTCACGAGGCTGCCCGTGGTCGCCCGGCTCGGCGAGACGTTCGCCTCCGGCGGGTTCAGCCTGTACGTGGTGGGCGGGCCGGTACGTGACGCGCTCCTCGGCCAGGGGTCGGAGGACCTCGACTTCACGACGAACGCGCGGCCGGACGACATCGAGCGACTGCTGCGCACGCTGAACCACGCGACGTGGGACATGGGCCGCGACTTCGGGACGATCGGCACGTTGCTGCGCGATGGCGACAAGGCCTGGCAGATCGAGGTCACCACGCATCGCGCCGACGCGTACGAGCCGGAGACGCGCAAGCCGATCGTCGCGTTCGGTGACGCGATCGAGGCCGATCTCGTACGACGCGACTTCACGGTCAACGCCATGGCCGTCTCGATCGTCGACGGGACGTTCGTCGACCCGTACCGCGGTCTCGACGACCTCGCCGACCACATCCTGCGCACCCCGACCTCGCCGGATATCTCGTTCAGCGACGACCCGCTGCGGATGCTGCGCGCGGCCCGGTTCGCGACCCGGCTCCTGCTGCGTCCCGAGCCCGACCTCGTACGCGCGATGGCCGAGCTGGCGCCTCGGCTGGAGATCGTGTCGGCCGAGCGGATCAGGGACGAGTTCACGAAGCTGCTGCTTCTCGATGCGCCGCGCGTCGGGCTGGACCTGCTCGTGGCTACGGGTGTCGCCGACCAGTTCATCCCCGAGCTGCCCGCGCTGCGGCTGGAGCGCGATGAGCATCACCGGCACAAGGACGTGTACGAGCACTCGCTGATCGTCCTCGACCAGGCGATCGCCCTCGAGCGGGAGCGCCACCACGCACCCGACATCGCCAGCCGGCTCGCCGCGCTGCTCCACGACATCGGCAAGCCGAAGACGCGTCGCTTCGAGCCGGGCGGCAAGGTCTCGTTCCACCACCACGACGTGGTCGGCGCCAAGCTGGTGCGCAAGCGGCTCACCGAACTGCGGTACTCGAAGGACGTTGTCGAATCCGTCTCCGTGCTGGTCGAGCTGCATCTGCGGTTCCACGGGTACGGCGAGGGCGTCTGGACCGACTCGGCCGTACGCCGGTACGTGCGGGACGCCGGCCCCGAGCTCGAGCGGCTCCACATCCTGACGCGCTCCGACTGTACGACCCGCAACCAGGCGAAGGCCGACCGGCTGCGGAGGGCGTACGTGGAGCTGGAGTGGCGCATCGACGAGCTGGCGGCGGCCGAGGAGCTCGACGCGACCCGGCCGGACCTCGACGGCAACGAGATCATGCGAATCCTCGACGTCGGCCCGGGCCCGGTGATCGGCAAGGCGTACAAGTTCCTTCTGGAGCGCCGACTGGACCGCGGCCCGGTCGCGCCGGACGTCGCCGAGGCGGAGCTGCGCGAGTGGTGGGCTCAGCAGGACTGACCTAAGCCGGTACAGGTGCTCTCGCGGACGGGTACAGGTGCTCTCGCCGACGGGTATAGGTGCTCTCGCCGACGGGTACAGGTGCTCTCGCCGACCCCCTGATGCTCGGGGAGAGGACCTGTACTGCTCGGGGAGAGGACCTGTACTGCTCTCGGAGAGGACTTGTGCCGGGTCAGGCCTTCGCCGAGCGGGTGATGCCGACCGACGCGACGACCACGCAGCCCATCGCGATGAGGTCGACGAGGCTGAGTCGCTCGCCGAGGATCAGGAACGCGGCCAGCGCGGCGAAGGCCGGCTCCAGCGACATCAGTACGGAGAAGACCCGCGTCGGGAGCGTACGGAGGGCTTGCAGCTCGAGGCTGTACGGGATGACCGAGCTGAGCAGTCCGACGAGCAGCCCGAGCCCGATCACCGTCGGGTTGGCGAGGGCTGCGCCGTTGAGAATGATTGCGGGCGCGGCTAGGGCGATCGCTCCGAAGCCGTGGGCCACGGCGAGGCCGCCGATCCCGTCCCAGTGGCGGCCGAGGTGGGGAGAGATGACGATGTACGCGGCCCAGCCCGTACCGGCGAGCAGCGCGAAGCCGACGCCGGCCCAGCTCAGCGAGGTAGGGCTGAAGCCCAGCAGTACGACGCCTGTGCCTCCGAGAAGCGCCCAGACGATCTCCCGTACCCCTCGGCTCGTGACAAGCGCGACCGTGAGCGGGCCGAGGAACTCGAGCGTCACCGCGAGCCCGACCGGGATCCGGCTGAACGCCTGGTAGATGCACCAGTTCATCCCCGCGAGAGTGACCGCGTAGCCGGCGACCAGGAGCCAGTCGTTGCGCGAACGCCCCCGCAGCTTCGGGCGAGACCACAGCAGCAGGACGACGGCCGCGGAGGCGAGCCGGAGCCACACGATGCCCGTCGGGCTCGCGAGACCGAAGAGGTGCTTGGCGATCGCCGCACCGATCTGGACCGTGGCGATGCTCCCGAGGACGAGCCAGACGGCGCCAGGTCGCGCCAGGCGTGGCCTGCTCCCCGTACTCACGCGGTTCACCCTATGGGCACGTTTCACCTCAGGGCACCGTGAGGATGGTCTCGTCCGTCCCGCATCCAGCGGTCGGGGCCTCTACCTGATGGTGCAGAGAACCGAGGGGGGACCGTCCTGGCTGACGCGTCGACTCGCTCTGGTCGTGTCGGTCGTCGTGCTGGCCCTCATCGGGTGGGGTCTTGTCGCAGGACCCAGCACCCCGCCGTACGCGGTCGACACCGACGTGGGCACCACGACATCGAGCGGTACAGCGAG
>JADGPB010000201.1 GCA_017882655.1 Propionibacteriales bacterium | reverse complement strand
GCTTGGGCCTGACGAACTCAGGATCACAGGCGGATTCTGGGCCGAGAAGCAGGAACTGAATGCGTCAGTGATCCTCCAGCATTGCGAGACCTGGATGGAACGCGTCGGATGGACCACGAACTTCGACCGGGTCGCAGCGGGCACCATCGGCGAGCACCGCGACGGCATCGAGTTCGTCGATTCGGAGATCTACAAGCTGCTCGAGGCGATGGCCTGGGAACTGGCACGTCGGCCGGACAGCGGACTTGAGGCTCGGTACCGGGCGCTCGTCGCCCGGGTCGCCGCCGCCCAGGATGATGACGGCTACCTCGACACAGCCTTCGGCCATCCCGGGCAGCCACCCCGATACAGCGACATGGAGTTCGGCCACGAGCTGTACTGCGCAGGCTTCCTACTGCAGGCAGCGGTGGCCCGGCTGCGTTCGGATCTCGACGACGAGCTTCCGGCCGTGGCGCGGCGCCTCGCCGACCACCTCGTTCGGGAGTTCGGGCCGGACGGCCGCGTGGCGATCTGCGGCCATCCCGAGGTGGAGGTCGCGCTCGCCGAGTTCTCCAGGGCCACCGGCGACACGCGCTATCTCGAACTCGCGCGACTGTTCGTCCAGCGTCGCGGTCACGGACTGCTCGACCCCCGCCGCTTCGGAAGCGAATACTTCCAGGACGAAATGCCGGTACGCGACGCCGCCACGATGAGGGGTCACGCCGTCCGGGCGCTCTACCTGGCCGCCGGGGCGCTGGATGTCGCGGTCGAGTCACAGGACGACGAGCTCGCCGAGGCGGTCGCTCGACAGTGGACCTCCGCCGTCGCACGCCGCACGTACATCACGGGCGGGGTGGGGTCTCATCACCAGGACGAGGCGTACGGGGAGGACTTCGAGCTGCCGCCCGACCGGGCGTACGCAGAGACGTGCGCGGGCATCGCCTCGGTGATGGTCAGCTGGCGGCTGCTGCTGCGCAACGGCGACAGCCGCTACGCGGATCTCATCGAACGCACCCTGCTCAACAACATCCTGGCGTCGCCACGCGAAGACGGTCGCGCGTTCTTCTACTCGAACACTCTCCACCAGCGAACCCCCGGCGAGCAGACCGTCGACAACGAGCTCAACGAACGGGCGGAGGCCAGCATGCGTGCGCCGTGGTTCCAAGTGTCCTGCTGCCCGACGAACCTCGCCCGCACCCTGGCCAGCGTGGCCGGATATTTCGCGACAGCCACCGATCACGGTGTGCAACTGCACCAATACGGTGACCTTGAGCTCTCTACCGAATTGGTCGCTGGTCGGGTGCGGCTGCGGGTCGAGACCGCATACCCACTGTCCGGCCACGTAGCGGTGATGATCGACGAGGCCCCCGCAGAGGAGATCTCGTTGAGCTTTCGGATCCCGGACTGGGCACTGAGCGGGGGAACGGTGACGATCGCCGGCAGACCCCCGACAGCGACATCATCGTCAGGCCGATTCGACGTTCGTCGGGTGTTCTCGCCCGGAGACATTGTGCTGCTCGAACTTCCCATGGAACCTCGGCTGACCTGGCCCGACCCCCGTATCGATGCCGTGCGCGGCTCGGTTGCCGTTGAGCGCGGGCCGCTCGTCCTCGCGATCGAGTCAACCGACGCGCCCTCGGGTTGGACAGTCAACGAAATAGAGGTCGAGCCGGAGACTCTGGCCGCAACAGAGCAAGGGGCACGTCTTCGCGTTCGTCGACGCTGTCCCGCGGGCGAGTCATGGCCCTACGGGTCGACACCAGCGAGGACGCGGGACGATTGCGCGGAGGTTGACCTCACCGCATACGCGCATTGGGCGAACCGCGGTCCGTCAACGATGCGCGTGTGGCTACCGGTTGTGGGCGAGTCGGTGTTCGTCGGTGACCGGACGTGACCACGGTGAACGAGCCGAGGATGAACGCGAACGAGCCGAGCGTGACGATGATCAGTGACTTCCGTACTTCGAGAAGATCAGCGCGTACGACGACTTCGTCACGGTCTCGATGACCGGCAGCGCGCTCAGTGAGGCACGAGGAGATCGTCGTGTCGACCTTCGAGCTGGCGGCCCGGGCAGACGTCGCGCTCGTTGGTGTGGGAGCCGTGGGTCCGGACGGTACGTCCGGGGCGATCCTGCGGCCCTACCTCACCGACTCCGTACGCGCCGAGGTGAGCAAGGGGCGTGCCGTCGCCCACATCTGCGGCCACCACTTCGACGCAGCCGGCCGCCACGTGCGCACCTCCCTCTGCGACCGGATGATCTGCATGGCCCCCGAACGGCTCGCGGACATCAAGCTCTCGCTCGCTGTGGCGTGGGGCCACGAGAAGGTGCTGGCGCTGAACGCGGTGCTGAAGGCCGACCTGGTCAGCGGACTCGCGACCGACGAGGCGACGGCGCGAGAGCTGCTGGCGTACGAGCCGTGACAGCGCAGGGCCGGCGCGGTCATCCTAGGGAGGAGACGCGCAGACCACCTTCGACGCGGCGCTGTCGCCGGCAGTGTTGAAGGCGACGACCTTGAAGCAGCGCTTGCCGGAACCGATTGTCTCGACGTACTCGAAGCTCTTCGAGGTGTCGCGACCGGACATCTTCTTGGCGGGCACGTACGAGTGCTGGTACGACCAGATGCTGACCACGCCGGCTGCCGCGCTGGTCACGCCAGTGATGACGTTCAGCTTGCCGGTCTGTTTGAACAGCCCGTTCGCCGAGGTCGACCGCAGGATCTTGTAGCCGTCAGCATCGCTGACCGCACCCCAGTTGACCGCTACTTCTCCCGAACCGCGGCCTGGGGAGGCGCTCACGGTGGTGACGGCGTGAGGGCGGCTGCGCGGCATTATCCGCGACGTCGATGCGGGCGCAGACACGGGTGCCGTGGTCGGCGGGATTGTCGTGGCGGTGGCGGTGGTCGGCGAGCCAGTCGGCGTCGCGCTCGTGCTCGCGGGCGCCGCCGGGCTGGTCGGGGTGCTGGTCACCGATGCGGCCGCCGAGGGCGCCGAGGTCGGGCCGCTGCCGGGTGTGCACGCCCCCAGGGAGAACACGGCGCACATCGCCACACCCAGCACAGACACTCTCGCGCCCATGCCGCCATCCTCCTGCGGTCCTCGCTGGCCCGCGGCAGAACTGGGCTTTCCGTGCCCGCCATCCGCGCCGCTTCACGGTCCCGTCGGCGGGGGTTTACAGCCTTCGGCACGGTGGGTTAGGTTCGTCTCGTCGGAGCACCGCACCCCCACTCACCCACCCGACAGCCCCAGAACCACGCTTTGTGCTCCGACTCGGCAACGTCGCCCAGCGCTGGAGGTACCACCGTGACAACGATCTTCGCTCGCCCCGACCGCCCACTGCTGAGAAGCAGGTGGGTCACCGCGGCCCTCGCCGTGACCGTCGTGGTCTCGGGCCTGACGGCAGCCCCGGCCCACGCGGTCGACCAGACCGTGACGCTGGTCGGCGACCTGCAGTCCGAGCTCGGGTGTGCGGCGGACTGGGATCCTGCCTGCGCTGCGACCCACCTCGCTGGGTCCAGCGGGACGTGGAGCCGGAGTTTCACCGTCCCGGCGGGCACGTACCAGTTCAAGATCGCGATCAACGACAGCTGGGCCGTGAGCTACGGCGCCGGCGGGGCCAAGGGCGGCCCCAACATGCCGCTCGTCCTTGCCGGATCGTCGAAGCTCACATTCTCCTTCGACGGAACCAGCCACATCGTCACCGTCTCCGCCGCTGTGAGCACGACCGCGACCCGCGCCGACCAGGCGCTCGCGCGTGACTCGCTACGGAGCGCGCTCACCAAAGAGCGCTTCTACTTCGTCATGGCCGACCGGTTCGCCAACGGCTCCACGGCGAACGACACCGGTGGTCTGACGGGCAGCCGGATGGAGACTGGTTTCGACCCCACAGACAAGGGCTTCTACCACGGCGGCGACCTCAAGGGCCTGACCGAGAAGCTCGACTACATCAAGGGCCTCGGGACGACGGCGATCTGGATGACACCCGCGTTCAAGAACCGACCAGTACAGGGAACCGGCGACAACGCGAGCGCGGGCTATCACGGCTACTGGATCACCGACTTCACCCAGATCGACCCGCACCTGGGCACGAACGATGACATGAAGCAGCTCATCGCCAAGGCACATGCCAAGGGGATGAAGGTGTTCTTCGACATCATCACCAACCACACCGCGGACGTCATCGACTACGCGCAGAACAAGTACGACTACGTCTCCACCGCGACCAAGCCGTATACCGACGCCGCCGGCAACGTGTTCGACCCCAAGGCGGTCGTGAACTCCCCCGACTTCCCGACGCTGAGCGCCGCCACGTCGTTCCCGTACACCCCGGTCTTCCGGACCCCCTCCGACGCGACCGTCAAGGTGCCCGCGTGGCTCAACGACGTGACGCTCTACCACAACCGCGGCGACTCGACCTATGCCGGTGAGTCCGCCGAGTACGGCGACTTCTCCGGGCTCGACGACCTGTTCACCGAGAACCCGAAGGTGCTGAACGGGTTCATCGACGTGTACGACAAGTGGGTCGACTACGGCGTCGACGGGTTCCGCATCGACACCGTGAAGCACGTCGACCTGCAGTTCTGGCAGAAGTTCTCGCCGGCCGTCATCGCCCATGCCAAGGCGAAAGGCAACAAGGACTTCTTCATGTTCGGCGAGGTGTACGACTCCAACCCGGCGTACATGAGCACGTACACGACGACCGGCGCGCTCCAGGCCACGCTCGACTTCGGGTTCCAGAGCAACGCCCTGTCGTACGCACAGGGCAAGACAGCGAAGAACCTCGCCGACTTCTACGCGGCGGACGACTACTACACGGACGCCAACTCCAACGCGTACCAGCTGCCGACTTTCACCGGGAACCACGACATGGGCCGCATCGCGATGCAGCTCAAGGGGTCGAGCACGTCCGACGCCGACCTGCTGGCGAGGGTGAAGCTCACGAACTCGCTGATGTACCTGACGCGGGGCAACCCGATCGTCTACTACGGCGACGAGCAGGGGTTCATCGGCGCGGGCGGCGACAAGGACGCCCGGGAGGACATGTTCGCGACGCAGACGGCGCAGTACGCGTCGGAGCCGGTGCTCGGCGGGGCTTCGGGCGCGAAGGACCGGTACGACACGAACAGCCCTTTGTACAAGCAGATCTCCTCGCTGGCGCGGCTGCGTGCCCAGAATCCGGCGCTCGCGGATGGCGCGCAGCTGACTCGGTACGCAGCCGACGGTCCCGGCATCTTCGCGTTCTCCCGCATCGACGCGGGGCGTGAGAAGGACCGCGAGTACGTCGTGGCGATCAACAACTCGACGTCGGCGTCGACCGCGACGTTCACGGTCGGCACGTCTAACGCGACGCTGCGGCCGCTGCTCGGGGCGACCCGGCCGGTCCGTACGACACGTGACGGGTCGATGACCGTGACGGTGCCCGCGATGTC
>JADGPB010000200.1 GCA_017882655.1 Propionibacteriales bacterium | reverse complement strand
TGACTCGTCGAGGCCGTCGCGGGTACGGATCCGGGCGAGCTGCGTCGCCTCGTCCGCGTCGACTACGACGACGAGGTCGAAGCGGTCCGACTGACCAGTTTCGACGAGCAGTGGGATGACGTGAACCACCACGGACCCAGGCGGCGCCTGGGACTCGAGCTCCGCGGCGCGACGCCGTACAGCCGGGTGGACGAGGGCTTCCAGGTCGCGCCTGGCGCCAGGGTCGGAGAACACGACCCGTCCGAGGGCTGCTCGGTCGAGTGACCCGTCGGCGGTGATGATGCCATGGCCGAACCGATCGGCGACCTCATCCAGCAGAGGGGCTCCCTTGGCCACGACGTCTCGGGCGAGTACGTCGGCGTCGATGATCACGGCACCCCGTGCGGCGAGCAGCGTCGCAACGCTGCTCTTGCCCGAGGCCATGCCTCCGGTCAGCCCGACAACCACAGACGGGCCCCCGCTGTTGCGAGGGCCCGTCTGTGACATGTACGTGCTCAGCTGTTGCCACCGGTGAGCTTCTCACGAAGCGCCTGCAGCGCCTCGTCGGAAGCCAGCGAACCCTCGGCGGGCTCCGCAGAACCGGAAGCGTACGTCGTGCCGGTGTTCACTTCGACAGCAGCGTTGGTCTCGGCCTGCTCGGCCTCCTCCGCCTGCTTCTTGTGAGCCTCCCAGCGAGAGTGGGCCTCTGCGTACTGCAGCTCCCATGCACGCTGCTGCTCCTCGTAGCCGGACTTCCACTCGTTGGTCTCCGGATCGAAGCCCTCGGGGTAGATGTAGTTGCCCTGCTCGTCGTAGGACGCGGTCATGCCGTACAGCGCGGGGTCGAAATCGTCAGCGGCGATGTCGATGCCCTCGTTGGCCTGCTTGAGCGACAGCGAGATCCGGCGACGCTGGAGGTCGATGTCGATGATCTTGACCATGACGTCGTCGTTGACGGCGACGACCTGCTCGGGGATCTCGACGTGACGCTCGGCGAGCTCGGACACGTGGACCAGGCCCTCGATGCCCTCCTCGACACGCACGAACGAACCGAACGGCACGAGCTTGGTGACCTTGCCCGGCACGATCTGACCGATCTGGTGCGTACGGGCGAACGTCTGCCACGGGTCTTCCTGCGTCGCCTTGAGCGACAGGGAGACACGCTCACGGTCGAGCTCGACGGTCAGAACCTCGACCGTGACCTCCTGGCCGACCTCGACAACCTCGGACGGGTGGTCGATGTGCTTCCAGCTGAGCTCGGAGACATGGACGAGACCGTCGACGCCGCCGAGATCGACGAACGCGCCGAAGTTGACGATGCTCGACACGACGCCCTTGCGGATCTGGCCCGCCTTGAGCTGCGTGAGGAAGTTCTGACGCACCTCGGACTGGGTCTGCTCGAGCCACGCACGACGGGACAGAACGACGTTGTTGCGGTTCTTGTCGAGCTCGATGATCTTGGCTTCGAGCTCCTGACCCACGTAGGGCTGCAGGTCGCGCACACGACGCATCTCCACCAGCGACGCCGGCAGGAAGCCGCGCAGGCCGATGTCGATGATGAGTCCGCCCTTGACGACCTCGATGACGCGGCCGGTGACGACGCCGTCGGCTTCCTTGACCTTCTCGATCGTGCCCCAGGCGCGCTCGTACTGCGCACGCTTCTTGGACAGGATCAGGCGACCCTCCTTGTCCTCCTTCTGCTGAACGAGGGCCTCGATCACATCGCCGACGGAGACGACATCGTTCGGGTCCACGTCGTGCTTGATGGAGAGCTCTTTGGAGGGGATGACACCTTCGGTCTTGTAACCGATGTCGAGCAGGACTTCGTCCCGATCGACCTTGACGACGGTGCCGGTGACGATGTCGCCGTCGTTGAAGTACTTGATGGTCGCGTCAACCGCGGCGAGGAATTCCTCGGGCGAACCCAGGTCGTCTATAGCGATCTGCGGTGCCTCGTAGGTGGAGGTCATGTAGTGGGGCTCCATTGATGGTGGTACGAGTAGTGGCACGCCGCGACCCTCGATCGAGTGCGGGTGCGAGACCTGAACCATCACGAGCGCGACCTACTCCATGCCGAAGCCGCGCAGGTCACAGCGCAACCGGAAGCCTACCTGTGCCCTAATCGGGCGGTCAATCCAGGTCCGAACGGTCCGGATGGGACATCGCCTCAGCGGCCTCTCCGTGGTGCGCGAGAAGCTCGTCGACCCTCACGCGGCGGCGTGCTGCCTCGTCGACCTCTTGGCCCTCAGTGGTCCACAACGGTGGGTCGCTGAGGTAGACCTCGTCGAGCGGGATCTCCGGTGCCTCGGTCTCCCAGCCCTCCCAGCGCAGGTCGGCGGCGAACGTCGCGAGACCACCGCTGAGGGTCCACCGTACGAACTCGGCGTGGCCGAAGTCGAGGTTCTCCCACTGGAGCGCGTCGGGTGCGTAGTAGCAGACGTGGCCCTTCACCCCGCGGAGCGCGCCTCCATCGAGAGCGAAGACCCCGCCGACCACGTCCCACCCGAGCACGAAGTACTCAGGGGCGGCGGAGCCCTCGTGCAGTCCCAGCGCCTCGTACAGGGACGGCAAGGTCCCGTGACCGCCGCCGAGGAGCCGGAGCCAGCCGTGGTCGATGAGCAGGCCACCCGTCTCGTACGCGAGGGCGCCGAGCACCGACCGCAGCGTCACCTGCATGCCGACCAGGCACTGGTCGCGGCGCTCCGGCTCGACGGCCAGGATCTGGGCGTCGACCTGCCCGGCCTCGAGCCACTCCCTCAGCAGCGGACCCGCCGGGTCGTCGACCGACGTGAGCTCCGCAAGAGTCTGCGTCATCAGTGCGCCGCCTCGTACCACGACCGGCCCACGCCGACCGACACGTCGAGTGGGACATCGAGGGCCATCGCGCCGGACATCTTGTCCCGCACCAGCGCCTCGACCTGGTCACGCTCTCCTGGCGCGACCTCGAGGACGAGCTCGTCGTGAACCTGCAGCAGCATCCGGCTGGCGAGCCCGGCAGCCTGCAGACCCGACTCGACGTCCAGCATCGCGACCTTGATGATGTCGGCTGCGGAGCCTTGGATCGGGGCGTTGAGCGCCATCCGCTCGGCCATCTCGCGACGCTGGCGGTTGGACGAGCCGAGGTCGGGCAGGTACCGGCGCCTGCCGAGAAGGGTCTCGGTGTAGCCGGTCTTCCGCGCCTCGGCGACGACGCCCATCAGGTAGTCGCGCACGCCGCCGAACCGCTCGAAGTACTCGTCCATGAGCACCCGGGCCTCGGACGTCTCGATGCCGAGCTGCTGCGACAGACCGAACGCGCTGAGCCCGTACGCCAGCCCGTAGTTCATGGCCTTGATCCGTGCCCGCTCGGTGATCGAGACCGCGTCCGGGGCGACGCCGAAGACGCGAGCCGCCATCACGGTGTGGAAGTCGTACCCCGAACGGAACGCCTCGATGAGGCCCGCGTCGTGGGAGGCATGGGCCATGATCCGCATCTCGATCTGGCTGTAGTCGGCCGTGATCAGCGTCTCGTAGCCGGCCCCGACGACGAATGCCTCGCGAATGCGGCGTCCCGCCTCGGTCCGTACAGGGATGTTCTGCAGGTTGGGGTCGGTGGAGCTCAGCCGGCCCGTCGCCGCGATCGTCTGCACGTACGTCGTGTGCACCCGGCCGTCGTCGGCGACCGACTTCTGCAGCCCCTCGACGGTCTGCCGCAGCCGGATGGCGTCGCGGTGCTCGAGCAGGTGGGCAAGGAACGGGTGACCGGTCTTCGCGTACAGCCCCTCGAGCGCGTCCGCATCCGTGGTGTAGCCGCTCTTGAGCTTGCGGGTCTTCGGCATGTGCAGCTCGTCGAACAGGACGGTCTGGAGCTGCTTGGGCGAACCAAGGTTGATCTGCTTGCCGATCACGTCGTACGCGGCGGACGCGGCGGTCGACACGCGGTCGTCGAAGCCTCGCCAGAGCTCGTCCAGCAGGTCGTTGTCGACGGCGATCCCCGTGCGCTCCATCGTGGCGAGCGTGCGCAGCAGCGGCAGCTCGACGTCGCGTACCAGCAGCGTGCCCCCCTGGCTCTCGAGCTCGACCCTCAGCGCCTCGGCGAGGTCGATCACGGCGCGGGCCCGCAGCATGGCGGCCTGCGCCACCTCGCCCGAGTCGGCGGCGTCGTCGCCGAAGTCGAGCATCAGCTGGTCGTCGGGGTCACCCGGGCCGCCCACCTCAGCGCGCAGCTCGCGCTTGAGGTGACGCAACGCGAGGTCGCCGAGATCGTACGTGCGCTGGTCGGGCCGCAGCAGGTACGCGGCCACCTGGGTGTCGCTCACCAGCCCGTCGAGGTCCCAGCCGCGAGCCCAGATGGCCAGCAGCGGCCCCTTCGCGTCGTGGACGGCCTTCGGGTGGGCGGGATCGCTCAGCCAGGCGGCAAGCGCCGCGTCGTCGTCGGGGCTCAGCTCGGTGACGTCGAGGTACGCGGCGGCGCCGTCGGCACTCGCCAGCGCCAGCGCGACGAGATCACCCGTGCCGCTCGCCCAGCGCCCGACGGCCTCGATGCCGGTCAGCACGCCGGACCCGTGAGCGGTCAGCCAGCCACGTACAGCGCCCGGTTCGAGCACGTCGCCGACGATCTCGAAGCCTCCCTCGGCGGTGGGTTCCTCGGCAGGAAGCACCTCGAACAGCCGGTCGCGCAGCACCTTGAACTCGAGCCCGTCGAACAGGCGGTGCACCGCGTCGCGGTCCCAGTGCCGCCTCTCGAAGTCGGCGCTGCCGAACGGCAGGTGGAGATCGCAGAGGAGCGCGTTGACCCGCCTGTTCGTCGTCACGTCGTCGAGGTGCTCGCGGAACGACTCCCCTGCCTTGCCGGGGACGTCAGCAGCCTGGCGCACGAGGTTCTCCAGCCCGTCGTACATGTCGAGCCACTTCGCGGCGGTCTTCGGACCCACCCCGGGCACCCCAGGCAGGTTGTCGCTCGTCTCTCCGACGAGCGCGGCGAGCTCCGGATAGCGGTCGGGGGTGACGAAGTACTTCTCCTCGACGGCCGCTGGAGTCATGCGCGCCAGGTCGGACACCCCCTTGCGCGGGTAGAGCACCGTGACGTGGTCGTTGACGAGCTGGAGCGCGTCGCGGTCACCGGTGACGATCAGCACGTCCAGCCCGTCCTCGACGGCCTTCGTGGTCAGCGTCGCGATGATGTCGTCGGCCTCGTAGCCGTCGAGCTCGAGGTGGACCACGTTGAGCGCGTCCAGGACCTCCTTGACGAGCGCCACCTGCCCCGAGAACTCGGGCGGCGAGGCGGAGCGGTTGCCCTTGTACGCCGCGTACATCTCCGTGCGGAACGTCTGGCGCGACACGTCGAACGCCACGGCGAGGTGGGTCGGCGCCTCGTCGCGGAGCACGTTGATGAGCATCGAGGTGAACCCGTACACCCCGTTCGTGTGCTGACCGGTCGACGTCGAGAAGTTCTC
>JADGPB010000199.1 GCA_017882655.1 Propionibacteriales bacterium | reverse complement strand
GGTCTCCTTCCTGCACATCCCGCAGTGGTACGCGCTGCTGCTGATCCCGAGCTGCGTCGTCTACTGCATCTCGATGGTGGCCGAGACGAACCGCGCGCCCTTCGACCTCGTCGAGTGCGAGCAGGAGCTGGTCTCCGGCTTCCTCAGCGACTACTCGGGCTTCCGCTACGCGGTCTACTTCCTGGCCGAGTACATCAACATGGCCACGGTCTCGGCGGTCGCGACGACGCTGTTCTTCGGCGGCTACCGCGCGCCCTGGCCGATCCCGTGGATCATCCAGATCAGCCCATCCGCGCTGTCGTGGCTGGACTCGGGCTACATGGGTCTGTTCTGGTTCACGTTCAAGCTGCTGCTCTTCATCGGCGTGTTCGTCTGGCTGCGGGGCACGCTGCCGCGGTTCCGGTACGACCAGTTCATGGACCTCGGCTGGAAGGGTCTCATCCCGATCTCGGTCGCCTGGATCGTGCTGGTGAGCTTCGTCCGGGTCGCCCAGCAGCAGAACTGGCTGAGCCAGCAGGTGGCGCTCACCGCCGTCGGCGTGGTGGTCCTGTTGCTCATCGCCTTCCTCGTGTGGGACTGGCGACGGGGAGGCGACGAGGAAGAGCTGTCCGAGACGAGCCGCACGCCGTCGTACGAGACCGGCGAGTTCGATCCGTACTCGGGCGGCTATCCCGTGCCACCCATGCCAGGGCAGGTGCTGCCTGAGCTTGTCGGCGTGCTCCGCGCGTCGATGACGGAGACGGCCGCGCCGGACTCCGTACCCGAGCCCGAGAGGGAGGACGTCTGATGGGTCTGTTCGACCAGTGGGCTGGCTTCGGCGTCACCTTCATGACGATGTTCCGCCCCACGTTCACGCAGGGCTACCCCGAGGGATGGGGCAACAAGAAGAAGGCGAAGGAGAAGGTCACTGCGCCGCGCTTCCACGGACGTCACCAGCTCAACCGCTGGCCCGACGGCCTGGAGAAGTGCGTCGGGTGCGAGCTGTGCGCCTGGGCCTGCCCGGCCGACGCGATCTACGTCGAGGGCAGCTCGAACACCGAGGACGGGCGCTTCTCGCCCGGTGAGCGGTACGGCTCCGTCTACCAGATCAACTACCTGCGCTGCATCTTCTGCGGCATGTGCATCGAGGCCTGCCCGACGCGAGCGCTGACGATGACCAACGACTTCAAGCTCGCCGACTACTCGCGCGCCAAGCTGATCTTCACGAAGGAGCAGCTGCTCGCGCCGCTGCTGCCGGGCATGGAGCAGCCGCCGCACCCCCGCCGCCTCGGCGACGACGAGGAGCAGTACTTCCTCGGGCTGCCGGCGACCGGTCAGTCGGACCTGCGCACCTGGACGACGGAGAAGGAGGCGACGCTATGACGGCGTTGCTCGTACCGCTCGTGACGGGTGCCGCCGTCGCGTTCTGGATCTGCGGGCCGATCATGGTGGCGGCTGCTGTCGCGATGGTCCTGTCTCGCAAGGCGGTCTACTCGGCGCTCTACCTGGCGCTGGTGATGGTCAACCTGGCCATCATCTACGCCTCGCAGGACGCACCATTCCTGTTCGTCGTGCAGATCATCGTCTACACCGGCGCGGTGATGATGCTGTTCCTGTTCGTCGTCATGCTGATCGGCGTCGACACGCGCGGGACCCTCGTCGAGAAGGTCAAGGGTCACACCCCGGCTTCGGTGATCGCCGGTATCGGCGGGTTCATCCTTCTGGCCATCGCCATCGGCCGCGGCCTGGTCGGCCCGGCGATCGGGGTCGAGGCTGCCAACCAGAAGTACGGGGGCAACGTCCAGGGTCTTGCGGCTCTGCTGTTCGGCCAGTACGTGCTGGCGTTCGAAGCGACGTCGGCGCTGCTGATCACGGCCGCCGTCGGAGCCATGGTGCTCGCGAACGTCGAAAGGCTCACGCCGAAGTTCGACCAGACCGCGCGAGCCAAGGCCCGCATCGAGGAGTACGCGACCAAGGGTGTCCACCCGGGCCCACGGCCCAGCTCCGGTGTGTACGCGCGACACAACTCGATCACCTCGCCGGCCCTTCTTCCGGACGGCTCGGTCTCTCCGGATTCCGTGTCCGCAGTGCTCGTGCAGCGGAGCGGGCTATCTGACGCGGTAGCGCTGGCCGCACCCGCCAAGGAAGCCTTCGCAGCGCTCGACGTGGCTCAGGGCGAGGACGAGGAGATCTTGTGAACCCCAACTTCTACGTGGTGCTGGCGGCCATCCTGTTCGCGATCGGGATCGTCGGCTTCCTCATCCGCAAGAACGCCCTCGTGGTGTTCATGTCCGTCGAGCTCATGCTCAACGCCTCCAACCTGCTGCTCGTGACGTTCAGCCGGGTGCACGGCAACTTGGACGGGCAGGCGGCGTCATTCTTCGTCATGGTCGTGGCTGCCGCTGAGGTCGTCGTGGGTCTGTCGATCATCGTGATGATCTACAGGGCGCGGCAATCGGCGAACGTCGACAACGAGAACCTGCTCAGGTACTAGGGGATACGGTGACTCTGCTCGAAGGTTTGACGCCGATGGCCCCCACCGGTCTGTTCCCGCTCGCCTGGCTGCTCATCGCCGTACCGCTCGTCTCTGCGGCGATCCTGCTCCTGGCCGGCAAGGCGGCCAACTCGTGGGGCCACTACCTCGGCACCCTCGCACCGATCGTGTCGTTCGTGGTCGCGCTCGCGCTGTTCGCGGACCTGCTCGGACGCCCAGAGGCCCAGCACGCGGTGTCCGTCCCGCTGTACACGTGGATCGCCACCGGCTCCTGGTCGATCGGCGTGGGCCTGCTCATCGACCCGCTGTCGATCCTGTTCGCGCTGCTCATCACGGGCGTCGGCGGCCTCATCCACGTCTACTCGATCGGCTACATGGCCCACGATCCGGGCCGGCGCAGGTTCTTCGCGTACCTCAACCTCTTCATCGCGGCGATGCTCACGCTGGTCCTCGCGGACAACTACGCGGTGCTGTTCGTGGGCTGGGAGGGCGTGGGCCTGGCCTCGTACCTGCTCATCTCGTTCTGGCAGCACAAGCCGACCGCGGCGACGGCCGGCAAGAAGGCGTTCGTCGTCAACCGCGTCGGCGACCTCGGCTTGACGATGGCCATCTTCACGATGCTCGCGATGTTCGGCTCGAGCTCGTTCGAGGCCGTCAACGCGGGTGCCTCGAAGATGTCGCCGGCATGGGTGACGCTGCTCGGCATGCTCCTGCTCGTGGGCGCCTGCGGCAAGTCGGCGCAGGTTCCGCTGCAGTCGTGGCTGCTCGACGCGATGGAGGGCCCGACCCCGGTCTCGGCCCTCATCCACGCCGCCACGATGGTCACCGCCGGCGTGTACCTGGTCATCCGCTCGCACGCCATCTACGCCCAGACGTCTGCCGCGGCGCTCGCCGTCGCGATCGTCGGTACGGTCACGCTGCTCGCCGGTGCCTGGATCGGTACGTCGAAGGACGACATCAAGAAGGTCCTCGCGGGCTCGACGATGTCGCAGATCGGCTACATGATGCTGGCCGCGGGCATCGGCCCGATCGCGTACCCGTTCGCGATCTTCCACCTGCTGACGCACGGCTTCTTCAAGGCCAACATGTTCCTCGGTGCCGGTTCGGTGATGCACGGCATGAACGACGACGTGAACATGCGCCACTACGGCGGCCTGGCCAAGGTCATGAAGATCACCTACTACACGTTCCTCATGGGCTACCTCGCGATCATCGGTACGCCGTTCTTCTCGGGCTTCTACTCGAAGGACTCGATCATCGAGGCGGCGTGGGAGAAGCAGCCGGTACTCGGCGCGCTCGCGCTGATCGCGGCCGGCATCACGGCCTTCTACATGACCAGGCTCATGTTCATGACGTTCTGGTCGAGCAAGCGCTGGGCCGATGGCGTCCATCCGCACGAGTCGCCCGCGGTCATGTGGGTACCGCTCGTGCTGCTCGCCATCCCGTCCGTCATCGTCGGCATGGTGATGAACGCCTGGATCGCCGGCTGGCTCGCGCCGGCCGTCGGTGGCGAGGTACCGGCCAACCCGTCGTGGCTGCCGCACCTCTCGCTGATCGGCGTGGTCACGCTGGTCGTCGTGATCGCCGGCGTCGGCGTCGCGTACATGATCTTCGGCCGTACGAGCATCCCTGAGTCGGTCCCGTTCACGCGCAACGTGTTCACGATCATCGGACGCCACGACCTGTACGGGGACGCCTTCAACGAGGCCGTCTTCATGAAGCCCGGCGAGGCGCTGACCCGCGGGGTCGTCGCCGTCGACTCGGGCGTCGTCGACGGGGCGGTGCGGGGCAGCGGTGCGCTGACCCTCGGCCTCGGCGGCGGCCTTCGCAAGCTGCAGAACGGGTACGTCAGGTCGTACGGCCTGACAATGATCGTCGGCGTCATCGTCGTCGCTCTCGCCCTCATCATCGGCCGGCTGGTCTGAAAGGAGGGGTGAGATGCTGACGATCCTTGCGCTGCTGCCGCTTGTCGGTGGGTTGGTGGTGTGGTTCCTCCGTGGAAGCACGGCTCGCTACGTCGGACTGGCGATAGCGCTGGTCACGTTCGTGTACTCGATCATCGTGGCTGCCCTGTACCTGGTCCACACGGACCTGTCCGAGCACCAGGTGTGGATCAAGGCCTTCGGTGCGTACTACGCCCTCGGCCTCGACGGCATGGGCCTGCTCATGGTCCTGCTCACCACGCTGCTCGTGCCGGTGGTCATGCTTGCTGAGCGGCACACGGACGAGGAAGGCCGCTGGGGAGCCAACGTGTGGATGGCACTCGTGCTCATCCTCGAGTCGTTGAGCCTGTACGTGTTCCTCGCCAGCGACGTGCTGCTGTTCTACCTCTTCTTCGAGGCGACGCTCATCCCGATGTACTTCCTGATCGCGGGCTGGGGCGGCCCGAAGCGGGCGAAGGCTGCGGTGAAGTTCCTGCTGTTCTCGCTGGCCGGCGGCCTCATCCTGCTGTTCAGCGTCATCGGGCTCGGGGTCTCGTTCGCCAACCAGGGCGCACCCAGCTACCTGCTGGCGGACCTCGTCAATCTGAACGTCTCCCCGTCGGTGCAGATGCTGCTGTTCCTCGGCTTCTTCATCGCGTTCGCGATCAAGGCGCCCATGTTCCCCGTGCATACCTGGTTGCCTGACACGGCAGAACAGGCGACGCCGGGTACATCGACGCTGCTGGTCGGCATCCTCGACAAGATCGGTACGTTCGGGATGATCCGCTTCTGCCTCGGGCTGTTCCCCGAGGCGTCGCGGCTCGCCACGCCGGTCATCGTTGTCCTGGCGCTGATCTCGATCCTGTACGGCGCGCTCGCCGCGATCGGGCAGAAGAACATGTTGCGACTGGTGGCGTTCACCTCGGTGAGCCACTTCGGCTTCATGGTGCTCGGCATCTTCGCGCTGACCACCCAGTCGATCTCGGGGACGATCTTCTACATGGTCAACCACGGGTTCTCGACGGCGGTGCTGTTCCTCGTCGTCGGCTACCTGG
>JADGPB010000198.1 GCA_017882655.1 Propionibacteriales bacterium | reverse complement strand
ACCGGTCAGGATGTTCCAGCGGAGCAGCGACTCGTACACGATCTGCATGACGTTGGAGCTGGCCGGCCACGCGGGGGTCGCCGAGAAGGGGTTGTACGTGGTGGGCGGGCCCCACTGGAAGCCCGCGACGAACAGGGTGTCAGCGTTGGCGCCGGTGCGGCCCTTGCCGACCTGACCGTTGTTGCCGATGCCGGGCAGGGTGCCCGCAGAGCCGCTGGCGTTGCCAGTGCTCGACTTGCTGGAACAGGCCGCGAGGGCCGCCCCTCCAGCCACCACACCACTGACCTTGAACAGCGTCCGGCGAGACGGGGTGAAGAATACTGAATCCGACATTGCTACCTCCGTTGGTTTGGCCCGGCAATGGGCCCTTTCAATGACTGGAAATCAAGGTGTCTTGCTGTGAATTGCGATGCTTACGGAGCGGCTTCCACGTCGGCAACTCCGCCGACACCGCGGTTGTGTCAGTCCACCCTCATGTGGCCTCGCTTGGGGTCAACGGTCTCGTGACTGAGCGCAGAACCGGCCTTTCGGTGAGTCCTGTAAGCGCATCCTCGGGGATATCCCCGGCGATCTGGAACGTGTGAGTGTCTCCTGGGAAGAGATCGACGAGCAGGCTGTCGACCCAGGCATCTTCCGTCACCCGATCGGGGAACAAGCACAGCGTGCGGAGGAAGGTCCGGGCGGTGACCGCGACGGCGACACCGTCGCTCGTCCGGGAGGACGTCGCCTCGTAGTGCGCCTCGGGCAACGACGCGTCCACGTCCTCGACGAGCAGCTTCACGGCACGTTCCGCTCCTTCGGAGGTGACCACGATGGCCACGTCCTTACGGTCGGTGGCAGGAAGGTCGGTGAGCGCGAGGTCCTTGCGGGAACGCGGAGCCAGCGTCTCGTCCAGCCCGCGCGACCAGAGGACCTCACCGTCGAAGGCCCGCAGCGCGATGGTTCCCGCCGCGGCCCACGTGTCGGTGCCGTCGTTGACCAGGACCGCACGCCAGCCGGCATCGTCGTGCTGGAGCGTCACGAGGCGGTCCGCGTAGGCGGAGCGCACCGCGTACCAGAGCGGCTTGCGTCGAGCGACCGGCTCCCCCACGGCATTGGTGCCGAGGTCAAGAGCGGCCCAGCTGGTCACGGGCCAGCAGTCGTTGAACTGCCACACGATCGAGCCGAGACAGCGGCCGCGCAGCGAGCGCCAGCGCTCGATCCCGTACCGCACCGCGCGCGCCTGCTGCACCTGCATGGCGAACAGCCACTCGTCGAAGTCGGCTCCCGTCTCGCCGGGAGCCGGTAGGTGGCCCTTGATGCCGTCGTTCAGCTTGGTGTTCCCGCCGGCCGCTTTCTGGTGCACGAGCATGGCCTCGCTCGTCGCGCTGCGATCTTCGGGGACAAGCGTCCGGGCCCAGGTCGCGTACGTCGCCGGGCCCTGGTAGCCGAACTCCGACACGAAGCGCGGCGAGTAGTCGTCGTAGCAGGTGTAGTCGCGGGCGTTCCAGACGTCCCAGATGTGGATGCAGCCGTAGTTGGGATCGTTCGAGTACAGCTCAGCCGGGCCGGAGGATGGGCTTCCTGGCCAATACGGGCGGGTCGGGTCGAGCTCGGCCACGATCTCGGGGAACAGCCGGTAGTAGTAGTCGGCGCCCCACGTACGGCCCTGGAGCTGTGCCTCCCAGTCCCAGTCGTCGTGACCCCAGATGTTCTCGTTGTTGCCGTTCCACAGGACGAGCGACGGGTACGACGACAGCCGGATCACGTTGTCCCTGGCCTCGGCCTCGAACTCGAGGGCGAACGGCTCCTCTTCCGGATAGGCCGCGCAGGCAAGCGCGAAGTCCTGCCAGACCATCACGCCGAGCTCGTCACAGGCCTCGTAGAAGGCCTCCTGCTCGTACAGCCCGCCGCCCCAGATGCGGAGCAGGTCGACGTTCGCATCCTTGGCCTGCTGCACGCGCTCGCGGTACCGCTGCGGCGTGATGCGGGTGGGGAAGCAGTCGTCGGGGATCCAGTCCATGCCGCGGGCGAAGACCTGGACACCGTTGATTACGAACCCGAACCTGGCGCCGTGGGAGTCGGCGTCTGGCGTGGTGTCGAGCGCGACGGTACGGAAGCCGGTACGGCGCTTGACGCGGTCGAGCAGGACGACGTCGTTGTGGAACGTCACCTCGACGTCGTACAGCGGCTGCTCGCCGAGACTGTGGGGCCACCACGCCTCGATGTGGCTGATGGTGAGCTCGACCTGGGTCCAGTCCTGAGCAACCACGACGGCTTCGCCGGACGCGCCGTTGCCGCTGACCCGTACGGTGACGGCGCCGAAGCGGGTCTCCCCCTGGATCTGGACGTCGACGCGGAGGTGACCGTCCCATCCACCGGACGCGTTCTCGGAGGCAGTCGCGAAGACGCCGACATCGGAGATGCGTCCCTGGTTCCAGCTCCGCAGCCCGATGGACTTCCAGATGCCGGCGGTGATGAGGCAGGGGCCCCAGTCCCAGCCGAAGTTGCACGCCATCTTGCGGATGAGGTTGAACGGGTGCTTCTCGACGTGGATCCGCTCGCCGACCAGCTCGGCCATCTTCGTCGTGTACTCGAGGGCCGGGCTGAAGACGATCTCGATGGGGTTGGCGCCGACGCCGATGTAGGGACGCATGGGGAAGACGTTGCGCCGGTGCATGTTGGCCGACGTGCCGATCGTGCGGCCGTTGACGCGGATCTCAGCGATCGTGTCCAGACCGTCGCAGATGAGGTCGGTGTTGTCGCACTCAAGCTCGACCGAGTCCCCCGTAAAGAAGAGGGTGTTGTGGTAGCTCCAGGTCTGCTGCCCGACCCAGTGCTGGTCGGCCTCGTTCATGCCTACGTACGGATCCGCGAGCAGGTCCGCGGCCATCAGGTCGGTGTGGACACATCCGGGAACCGTGGCGTGGATGCCGAGAACGAGGGAATCCCGCAGCCCCTCCGGTACCGACTCCCACGCAGAGGTGGTCGGGTCGACACGGAGGATCCAATCGCTTCCGGTAAGGTCCAGCCAGCCGCCAGATACGCGGCCAGTCTCGTCACCGAGGCTTTCGATTCCCATGAAACCTCTCCGTTGAGGCAGGCGTGGTCGTACAGTTACTGACCAGACAGTAACACCAGGACCTGGCGCCAGGTCGCGGGGTAACCGTTTCGTTATCGTTCGATCTCGTCAAAGGGGACGTGATGCATCCGTACCGGGACAACAGCCTGGCGACCGCTGAGCGCGTCGCGGATCTGGTGTCCCGGATGACCCTCGCCGAGAAGGTCGGCCAGTGCATGCAGCTCGATGCTCAGGGCGACCTCGAAGACCTTGTGACAAGGCAGAACGTCGGTTCGTTGCTCCACGTCCCACCCGACAGCATGGCCCGCGCGATCGAGCTGGCGGCCGCTACCAGGCTCGGCATCCCGCTGCTGCTGGCCGACGACTGCATCCATGGCCACTCCTTCTGGCCCGGCGCCACGATCTTCGGCACACAGCTCGCGGTCGCCTGCAGCTGGCGGCCCGAGAACGCCCGCCGGATGGCGAGGATCACTGCCGTGGAAGCGACGAGCACCGGTTTCAAGTGGACGTTCTCCCCCGTGCTGTGCATCGCGCGGGACCTGCGCTGGGGACGGGTGGACGAGACGTTCGGCGAGGACCCGTACCTGATCGGCGAGTTCGCCTCCGCCATGGTCGTCGGCTACCAGGGCGAAGACCTGCGAGACGAGACATCGATGCTTGCCACTGCCAAGCACTTCGCGGGCTACTCCGAGACCCAGGGCGGCCGCGACGCCTCCGAGGCCGACATCTCCCGACGCAAGCTGCTCAGCTGGTTCACCCCGCCGTTCGAGCGCGTGGCGCGTGAGGGTTCGGGCACCTTCATGCTCGGCTACCAGGCGATCGACGGTCAGCCCATCACGGTGAACTCATGGCTGCTGAACGATGTGCTCCGAGGCGAATGGGGCTACACCGGAGTGCTGGTCACCGACTGGGACAACGTCGGCCGGATGGTCTGGGAGCAGAAGATCTGCGCGGACTACACCGAGGCCGCGGCGCGTGCGATGAACGCCGGCAACGACATGACGATGACCACGCCACAGTTCTACGACGGCGCGCAGGAGGCTGTTCGTCGCGGGCTGCTTGAGGAGTCGACGCTGGACGCGGCCGTCGGACGCATCCTCGCCTGCAAGTTCGACCTCGGCCTGTTCGAGAACCCGGGCGGACCGGATGTGGAGCGTCAACGCGCGGTCATCGGATGCGACGAGCACCGGCAGTCCAACCTGGAGATCGCCCGGGAGTCCCTGGTCCTGCTGACCAACGACGGCGCGCTGCCGATCACAGCCTCCTCGGGAACGATCGCGGTGATCGGCCCGAACGCCGACTCTCCTGCGACGCAGCTCGGCGACTGGGCCGGCGGGTCGGGTCAGTGCTCCTGGCTCGGCCGCGACTACGTACCCGCACGCGTCGTCACCGTTCTCGACGGCGTTCGGCACGTCGCCGCAACGCACGGCTGGCAGGTCACCCATTCGACCGGGTGCGGCATCGCCACGATCTCCGGCGACTGGGGTATCGGCAAGGACGGCCAGCCGCAGATGCCGGTGATCACGCCCGTGCCTCCCGACGAGAACCAGCTAGCAGAGGCGGTCGCCACGGCATCGGCAGCCGACCTGGTCGTCCTGGTGCTGGGCGACAACGTCCTGCTGACCGGCGAGGGTCGGTCCACGGCCACGCTGGAGCTGCAGGGCGGGCAGCTGGAGCTCTGGCGCCGGATCGTCGAGCTGGGCAAGCGGGTCGTGGTGGTGCTCATCAACGGCAAGCCGCTGGTGCTGCCACCGTCTGCCCTGGAGAAGACGAGCGCCCTCATCGAGGCGTTCAACCCGGGCGACATGGGTGGCCAGGCGATCGCCGAGCTGATCTTCGGCGACATCGAGCCGAGCGGGCGGCTCCCGATCTCGTTCCCGGTCCACGCCGGCCAGCAGCCGGTCTACTACAACCAGATCCGTGGGCAGCACGGCGACCGCTACGCCGACCTCACCCAGGAGCCGGCCTTCGCCTTCGGGCAGGGCCTGTCGTACAGCCAGGTCGAGTACTCCGACCTCCAGCTGGACACCCCCACCGTCGGCGTCGACGGCAGGATCCTGGCGAGCGTACGGGTCGCGAACACCGGCGACCGCGTGCTCACCGAGACCGTGCAGTGGTACGTACGCGACCTCGTCACGTCGGTCACATGGGCGGACAAGGAGCTCAAGTCGTTCCAGAGGGTGACGCTCATGCCCGGCGAATCGACCGACGTGTCGCTAGAGCTCCCCGCGACTGCCTGCTCCATCGTCGACTCTCAAGCCGTACGTGTCGTCGAGCCCGGGGACTTCGACCTACTGGTCGGCCCTGACTCGCGCAACGCACGTCTTCTCGCCGCCAGCTTCAGCGTGGTGGCGTAATGCAGAAAAGTACGATCAAGGATGACTTTGATCGATCAAAGGTTGGGG